>NZ_JBIWFQ010000003.1:0-141948 GCF_044763105.1 Lysinibacillus sp. NPDC096212
TTTCGGTAAGAAATATTCTCGCTGCTCTTCTGTTCCATACCGTAAAAGAAGTGGTCCTGTTTGGCGATCAGCAAACCAATGTGCAGCAACCGGAGCACCAACAGCTAAAAATTCTTCCGTTAAAATGTATCGATCAATAGTACTCCTCTCTTGACCGCCATATTTTTTAGGCCAAGTTAAGCCAATCCAACCTTTTTGACCAATTAATTTAGAGAATTCAGGATCATCTCCACTTAGCCAAGAGTCACATTTAGGCGTGAAAGTTCCTTTTGCTAATTCATCCTGTAGAAACGTTCGAACATCTAAGCGGAATTGCTCTTGCTCTTGTGTAAATTGCACAGTTGGTACATGAAACATTTGATCACTCCTTAAATTTTACCGTAATGTGGTAACTGTTATTGTATATGTGTATTTTATGATGACTTATAACTGTAGTCAATTACTTTTTGGAATTATTTGAAAATTTTACGAGAATAGTGAGGAAGGTTCGTTGCTTATCACCAAAACTTGAGGTTGATTTCCGTTCCGCCTGAGGGGCGTCCGATGAGCTGCTCGCCCAAAAAGATGTTGGCTACACTATAATTTAAAAATAATATTCGATGAAAAAATGGAAAAACAGAGAATAAACATGTTACTATGTAGAAAATTACGTAATGGAGGTGTGGGATATGCAAATGGCTATCAAAACTTCCCAAAAAATAATGCAAGTGTTATCACCACAATTAGTACAGCATTTAGAAATTCTGCAATATTCAACAAATGAACTAGAAAAGTATATTTATGATAAGGCTAACGAAAATCCACTGTTAGTTGTCACGGATTCGACGGTGAAAATGCAATATGAGGAAATTATGCAATTAGCAAGTTATTCCGATAAGAGTTATTCTGCGCAATATTATGCACCACAACATCATTCATTTAATCCCATTGAGATGAAGTTTGCAGTAAAAGAAAGCTATGAGCAGTTTTTATTGGAACAAGTACCTATGCATAAAAATCTTTCTTCTGTAGATTTAAAAATCTTAACGTTTTTAATTCAATCGTTAGATGAACGTCTATTTTTAGATGTTGATGTAGAAATTGTCGCTGATAGATGTAATACAAATGTTTTGCATGTAGAGGCACTATTGGACTTACTTCAAACTTTTGAGCCAGTAGGAGTAGGGGCGCGTAATTACAAGGAATTTTTACTCATTCAGGTAGACAGTGATGCGCTTGCACCGAAATTAGCTTCTCGGTTTATCGAAGCGGATTTAGAGCTAGTGGCAGCACAAGCTATTAAACAATTAAGTAAAAAGTATAAGACGTCTCTACATGACGTGAAGAAAACTGTCAACTATATAAAAAATTTAAAACCAGTGATGACAGGAGATAAATTGGAAGCGATTCCATATGTCATTCCAGAAGTCGAAGTAGAAAAATTAGGAGAGGAATGGCTGATTAAATTAAATCGTGGATATTTACCAAGCGTCACTATCGATAAACATTATGTTGAAATGCTAAAGAATGATCCGAACTGTAAAACCTATTTTAAAGACACAATGAAAGATGCTCTTTTATTATTACAAGGAATCGAACAACGTGATAAAACACTGTACGAATTAGCTAGATTGCTAGTGGAATTGCAAGAAGATTTTTTCCATAAAGGCATTGAGGCATTAAAGCCTATGCGATTAAAAGATATAGCGGACATTTTAAGTCTACATGTATCAACGATTAGTCGGGCAGTGCGTGGAAAATATATAAAAACTTCCCATGGCGTATATGCTTTACAATCGTTATTTACAAAAGGAGTAATGAATATTTCTGGAAAAATGGATTCTCTTATGTATATTAAAAAGCGTCTCAAACAATTGATTGAGACAGAGGATAAACAAAAACCATTAACTGATCAGCAGCTTACAAATACTTTATGTGCTGAAGGTATCCAAATATCCAGACGGACAGTAGCGAAGTACAGGGAAGAGATGAATATTATGAGTTCATTTAATCGTGTATATGGATAGATGATGTAAATAAATTTTAATGATGTATTTTTGCATCAAAATTTGAAAAACGCATATGAAAAGATTCATAGATTTTTGTAAAGGCTCCTCACCTAACGTGAAGTTGATTTCCGTTCCGGCTGGGCGCTTTGTTGCTGTCGCTTCGCTTTCGCACAGATAAAACATTTGCCGCTGACGCTTCGCTTTCGCGCAGAGCAGAGCTTCCTGGAGGCGTCCGATGAGCCGCTTCGCTTCGCTGCAGGGTCTCGGGCCAACAACAGATGTCTTTTGCGCGAAAGCGTAGTGCTAACGAAGCATCAGCAGCACCGATGTTGGTCACGAAGGCGTTATCACAGGATGTGATGCTTTTAGCTTTCGTTCCTCTATCGCTAATCCCCAAGGAGTCGCCCAGCCTCCACTCCAATCAACAAAAATAACTATGTTTTATAAAATGTTATCAACAATTTTGGGTGATAAGACAATTTTTAAATAACAACAAAAGATGTACAGATTGATAATTTTTTGAAATTTTTAATAATTGAATAGGTTTGGCATCATAATTGCTCATTAAACGATAGACATTGAAATAGAAGAAAGGGGCTAGTAAATGTCTACATAACACAAAGGGGTGGTTTAATGGGGGCTTTGCAAAAATCATTGAAAACACGGCATATTACAATGATCTCCATTGGAGGGGTTATTGGTACAGGACTCTTCGTAGGGACAGGGAAAAATATTTTAAGTACCGGTCCTGCGGCGGTGATTTCATATGCGATTGCATGCATGCTCATAGTTCTGATCATGCAAATGGTTGGGGAAATGGCATCAGGAGAAATAGTATTAGGAAAGAAATCAGGAGGTTCGGCAGAGCTAGGCTCATTTGCTTCCTATGCTGGGAAATATATTGGCCCATGGGCAGGGTTTACAGTAGGGTGGCTTTATTGGGCAAGCTGGGTATTTATTGTGGGGTTAGAAGCGGCACTCATAGGGGGAATGCTGCATAATTGGTTCCCGATGATACCAACATGGCTCGGAAGCGTAGGTATAACATTATTGATGACAATTGTTAATATTTATTCAGTAAAATCATTTGGTGAATTTGAATATTGGTTGTCCTTCGTTAAAGTTACGGCAATTATTGTATTTTTAGTTGTTGGTATAGCTATGATTTTAGGAATTTGGCCAAATTATGAACCTAAGGGGTTAGGGATTTTAACGGAATTCGGTGGATTTGCTCCGAATGGTATTGTCCCAATTTTTACGGCAATTGTCTTTGTTATATTTTCGATTTGTGGTGCTGAGGTTGCAGCCATTGCGGCAGCAGAGTCTGAAAATCCAGCGAAAAATATTGTCCGCGCCATTCGCAACGTTGTCTTTCGATTAGGGTTATTTTTTGTAGGATCAGTAGCTATTATGGTTTTAATCATCCCTTGGAATGATTCAAAAATATTGTCCGCGCCTTATGCAAATATTTTAACGATGGCAGGGCTTCCAATTGCTGCTCAACTTATTCAAATCGTCATTTTTATTTCACTAATCTCAGTTTTAAATTCTGCTCTTTATACAAGTTCACGAATGTTACTTGAAATGTCGCGTCAAGGCGATGCACCAAAAATATTCTCGCAAATAAAAAATCGTCGAGGTGTGCCTGTACCAGCTGTTATTGGTAGTACAGTAGTAGCGTATATTTGTGCGATGCTTTACTTCATTTCACCTGAAGTCATTTTCTACTTTTTAGGTAATTGCGTTGGGGGATTAATGATTGCTGTTTATATTTTTATTGCTATTTCACAAATTCGTTTCCGCCGTTATTACGACAAAGTTTCAGATGAGCCATTATCGATTAGAATGTGGCTATTTCCATATTTATCGTATGTGACAATTGGTATTTTAACAGTCGTTTATTTATGCCAAGCTCTCATCGAATCCTTACGTTCACAATTCTATTTGAGTACATTTGTATTAATTGGCTCAGTTGTGTTGTTCATGATTATGCGAAAGCTGTCGACAAGACCAGCGGAGCAAATAGAGGAAAAGCTAGCATCAGAGTAGAATATTATAAAAATACAAAAAATTCGCGATATTTCTGCGAGATATCAAGCCATGAAAGAACTTAAAGGATACTTTAACCCTTTTAGGCTTCCAGATGCCCCGTAGAAAGAGCGAATTTTTTTGTATGAAAAAGCCTTTAAAGTTCAAGAGGGAGGGATCTAGTTGTCGATAACTCAACTACATAAAGAGGAACATTTTTTTATTGTAAAAAATGATGATGTAATGATTAAAAGTGATATCCAAATAGAGCTTCTTGAAAAAATAATGAAGAAATATAGTAAAGGAATAGAAACCTTTGATGTAGAAGGCTATTTTATTCACGTAATAGAGACTTCGCAAGGTAGCTTGTTTCATGTCAAACCATTCATGCAGTATAGCTATATAGACTTTATGAACCCGTTGTCAATTAAAGTGTTAAACTCCATATCCGATGGCGTTACAGTATGTGATAGCGATGGCAAAATTTTATTTCAAAATGATATTGATATCGAAATTGTTGGCATTGATTTAATGGGGAGATATGCAAAAGATGTCATCGCCGAAGGATTAATGAGTGATTCCATTTCGATGAAAGTAATTGAATCAAAAGAAAAAGTAACTATTTTGCAGACGTTCATTAATGGCAAATGCTTTTTAGTTTCAGGTAAACCGATATTTGATGAATACGGCGAATTACAATATGTAGTTGCTATTACTCGTGATATGACACAATTAAAACTGTTAGAGAAAGAAGTAAAAAAATTAGAAGTTCAAAACGAGAATTTTAAAAATAAGCTACATGCCTTACATAATAAAGAAAACACAAAAAGTAGTTTAATTGCTGTATCTTCAGCAATGATGCAGGTTGTAGAGCGTGTTATGAGAGTTGCAGAGGTAGATTCTACTGTATTAATTGGTGGTGAATCGGGCGTAGGTAAAGAAGAGATAACAAAGCTTATTCACGCAAATAGCCGCCGTCATGATCAGCAAATTTTAACGATTAACTGTAGTGCAATCCCTGAGAATTTGTTAGAATCTGAACTTTTCGGCTATGAAGCAGGAGCCTTTACGGGAGCGTCAAGAGGTGGTAAGGCAGGGTTATTTGAGATTTCGTCAGGTGGTACAGTGTTTTTAGATGAGATTGGAGAGATGTCCGTATTACTACAGGCGAAATTATTACGTGTACTCCAAGAATCAGAGGTTCAGCGTCTAGGTAGTGGAAAGCCTATTCCTATAGATGTACGTATAATCGCTGCGACAAACCGAAATTTGGCAGAAATGGTGTGGCAAGGTAATTTTCGAGAGGATTTATATTATCGTTTAAATATTATCCCGATTGAAATTCCTCCTTTAAGACATCGTCGCCAAGATATCATCCCACTAGTCAACCATTTTTTGGCTATTGTTGAAGAAAAATATGGGATCCATCGGACAATTGAGTCATCTGCAATGAAAATTTTAGAATCTTATGATTGGCCAGGCAATGTACGTCAACTTAAAAATATGGTGGAGCGTATTTGCTTACTAGCAACGCAGCCAGAAATAACAGCATTAATTGTGCAACAAGAGTTAGATAGTAACCCAACTATTATACGTGATCTGGAAAATCCAATAGAACTACAAAGCATCCAGGAACAGGTTGTAACTCCGAGGTTCAGTGGTACTTTAAAGGAGCAAGTAGCTGCGTTTGAAAAGCAGATTATTAAAGAAGCTCTATCTAAATATCCAAGTATTAGGCAAGCTGCTAAATCACTTGGCTGTGATCAGTCAACATTAGTACGTAAAATACAAAAATTCCAATTAACGAAACAAATTTCATATGAGGATTAGTGATGTATTTTTGCATCAAAATTTCATTCATGCACAATAAGTTGCAACATTGCAATACTCGCTAATAAATACAAAGAAAATGATGGAATGCCATTAATATTTTAATTTAATTGATGTAGAAGAAAAGGGACATTTTCAAACAAGAAAGCGTCCCTTTTCCTTTTTGAGTAGTTTTTGTGAAGCAGCAATAACGATTCACCACTAAAATTTTAGGATATTATTTGTTAAAACGTACGCCATGTATATAAGTTGATTGGAGTGGAGGCTGGGCGACTCCTTGGGGATTAGCGTCACAGATGAGACCCTGCAGCGCAGCGAAGCGGCTCATCGGACGCCCCCAGGAAAGCGCCCAGCCGGAACGGAAATCAATCACACATTATGAAAATGTAGCAATATTTTTTCGTTAAAAAAATTTTTTTCATCAGTTGGCATGAGAATTGCTACTAAAAAAATGAATGAAATTTTAAACGAAAAGAGGTTGGTATTTATGACAGTTCAACTAAAAGAAGAGTTAAAGACGTTAGATCAAAAACATTTTCTACACCCAACAACATCGATTGAGCAACAACAAACACAAGGGCCAGCAGCCATTTTTACAGAGGGCAATGGCATTTATTTAAAAGATATAGAAGGAAATATCTACATTGATGGGATGTCTTCTTTATGGAATGTAAATATTGGGCATGGTCGTAAAGAAATTGCCGAAGTGGCGAAGGAGCAAATTTCTACATTAGCATTTAGTTCCTGCTTCGCATCGTTTAGCAATGAACCGGCTATTCGTTTAGCGACGAAAATTGCTTCTTTAACTCCTGGAGACTTAAACACTGTATTTTTCACTTCTGGAGGTTCAGAATCGAACGATACAGCAATTAAATTAGCACGTCATTACTGGTTACTAAAAGGACAGCCAGAGCGCCAAAAAATTATTTCACGTACCCATTCATACCACGGTGTAGCAATGGGTGCTACAAATGCGACAGGTTTACAGGCATTTCGTGACTTTACGAATTCGCACGCACCTGATTTCCACTATGTATACAGCGAATCCGTACGTAATTTACGTGAAACGATTGAAGCGTTAGGTCCTGAGACTGTGGCAGCATTTATTTCTGAGCCTGTACAAGGTGCAGGTGGGGTTAATATTCCACAAAAAGATTACTTTAAAGAAGTGCGAAAAATTTGTGATGAGTACGGTATTTTATTCATTGCAGATGAAGTCATTACCGGGTTTGGTCGTACAGGTAAATTTTTCGGTATGGAACATTACGGGGTAGTGCCAGATATGATGTCATTCGCTAAAGGAGTATCGAGTGGTTATGTTCAACTTGGTGGTGTGGCGATATCCGAAAAGCTGCATCAAGATCTTTGTGAACTTTCTAAAGGGACATTAATGCACGGATATACTTACAGCGGTCATGCACTCGCTTGTCAAGTTGGGTTGAAAAATATAGAAATCCTTGAGCGTGAAAATCTCGTTGAAAATGCTGCAAAGATGGGCGATGCCATGTTAGAAGGATTCCGAGCACTGCAAGAAAAATATAGTTTTATCGGACGCGTGCGTACTCTTGGATTACTTGGAGCCATTGAATTAGTAAAGAGCCGTGAGACGGGTGAATTGTTTGAGTCTCCTCTTAGTCCAATTTTTGTACAAGAAACGATGAAACGAGGATTGATTCTACGAACAGTTACGTATGATCAAGATACAGTTGTTTTTTCTCCACCTCTCATTCTATCAAAAGTAGAGCTAGATGAAATGTTACGTATTTTAGACGAGACATTTGAGCATATACGTAAAACAATTGTTGAAAAAGAGTAATGTCAACGTAAAAATTCATAATTTGAAGGAGGAGTTTTATGACAACTATCGTTAGAGAAATACGAGAACAATTTAATCCAGCGAAACCATCTCAATGTATTGGCAAAGTTGAGCTTTTGACTATAGATGAAACGAAAGACGTTATCGTTGCAGCTCAGGAAGCATTTGAAGGTTGGAAAAATACGTCTTCTGTTGCGCGTGGAGAAATTTTACGCGTGACAGCAGACTTGCTTGAGAAAAATATTGATAGAGTAGCTGAAATAGCTTCGAGTGAAATGGGTAAAACGAAAAATGAAATGCTTGGTGAAGTTAAACGTGGCGCTTCCATTTTACGTTATTTTGCACAAGAAGGAATGCGGGCAACAGGTGAAGTGTTACCTTCTGCCAATGAAGCGAAATTATTGTACACAATACGGGTACCACTTGGTGTCGTTGCTGCCATAACTCCTTGGAATTTCCCTGTAGCTATTCCTCTATGGAAAATTGCACCTGCATTAGTGTACGGCAATACGGTTGTTTGGAAGCCTTCTATTGAAAGCGCTTTAACTGGTGAATTGATTGGAGAACTATTTCAACAAGCAGGTTTACCAAAAAACGTATTAAATGTCGTACAAGGTCGCGGTTCAAAGGTGGGGCAGGTATTATTGGAGGCATCAGAAGTAAAGGCGATTACATTTACAGGCTCAAATAGTGTAGGGCAAAGTATTTTAGATACTGCTGGATCGACTAATAAAAAAATTCAGCTTGAACTTGGAGGGAAAAATGCAGCGATCATTTTAGCTGATGCCAATATCAATCAAGCTGCAAAACTAACGATTGATGGTGCAATGAAGCAGACTGGACAGCGTTGTACAGCAACTAGTCGAGTTTACATTGAGGAAGCGGTTTATGAAAAGGTAGTAGAGCAGTTAATTGAGGAAGCCAAAAAAATTGAAGTTGGTGTCACGATGGGACCTGTGTCATCTAAAGGACAATATGATTCCATATTATCCGCCATTGAGAAAGCAAAAGTTGAGGGAGCAGAGCTAGTATTTGGCGGTGGTCCTACAAAAGGTATATTAGAAGGATACTATATTGACCCAACAATTTTTACGAATGTAACTCATGAGATGTCGATTGCCCATGAAGAGATTTTTGGACCAGTTTTAGCGGTCATCAAAGTAAAAGATTATGAAGAAGCGATTCGATTATCGAATGATTCTAATTTTGGATTGAGTGCTTCTATTTATACTAATAACATTCCGAAAGCATTTGATTTTATTAACCGTAGTGAAGTAGGACTTGTGCAGGTTAATGATGAAACAGGTGGAGCAGAGCCTCAAGCACCGTTTGGAGGAATGAAAAACTCAAGTACCGGTGCCCGTGAACAGGGGCAGGCAGCGAAAGAGTTCTTTACAACGTTTAAAACAATTACGATTAGCACAAAAAGTGAGTAAAAAGTTTATCATGCAAGAAATTTAAAATAGAAGACAAAAAAATAAATGTCACATATGCCTCGGTGTAATGACCCAGATTTTTCTTGAATTGTACGCGATAACATAAAAAAATCTGGGGCATCCGCTCGAGGCATTAACTTTATACTCAAAAATACGTTTTGATGAAAGCAAAGTAACACGATGTGAACAACCGCAAAGGCGTTTTTGCCTTTTTAAAATTTATTAAACGAAAGAAGGTAGAGCTATGGCACAAAGTCGTTTAGCAATTGATGTCGGTGGAACGTTTACGGATGTATTTGTTTTTAATGAAGAGACGGGAGAAGTATTTGTTACAAAAACGTCGTCTACACCTTCAAATCCAGAGCAAGGAATTTTAAATGGAGTAGCAAAAGCAGAATTAAATGGCAAGGATATTAAAATTTTTTCTCATGGTACAACAGTTGGAACGAATGCGTTAATTGAGCGCAAGCTGCCAAAAACTGCTCTTATTACGACAAAGGGCTTTAGAGATGTCATCGAAATCCGACGAGGAACGAAAGAAGATATTTGGGATACGTATAAAGATACTGCGAGGCCCTATATTCAACGACGTGATCGATTTGAAGTGACAGAACGAATAGATTATGAAGGAAATATTCTTCAAGCTATTGATGAAGAGGAAATTCGTTTATTAGCAAAAAAATTAAAACGTCGAGGAACAGAATCCATTGCCGTGAGTTTCATTAATGCCTATGTGAACGGGGAAAATGAGGCGAAAGTCAAAGGGATTTTAAAAGAGGAATTACCGGATGTCTATGTTTGTATTTCCAGCGAGGTGCTTCCGGAAATTTTTGAGCATGAGCGTATGAGTACAACTATTATCAATGCAGTTCTTGGACCAATTATGAGTAATTACATTAGTAAGTTAAGCACTGAAATGCAGAAAAAAGGTTATGACGATGAAATATTAGTTTTACATTCTGGTGGAGGTGTTATGACTTCAAGTACAGTACCCCGCTATGCTGCTAGATTGGCAAGTTCCGGGATAGCTGCTGGAGCAATTGCAAGTAAGCATATCGCAAAGTTATGCGGATTTGACAATGCAATCGGCTTAGATATGGGTGGTACAAGTACTGATATTTCACTGATGTATAAGGGAGATATTCGAATCACAAAGGATTGGTCGATAGAATATGGCTATCCAATTGGTTTCCCTAGCATTGAAATATTAACAATAGGAGCCGGTGGAGGTAGCCTCGCCTGGAAAGATGAAGGCGGTTCTTTACGAAATGGACCACAAAGTGCAGGGGCAGTACCAGGTCCAGCTTGCTATGGCCGAGGAGGCACTGAGCCCACTAACTCAGATGCAAATTTAGTGTTAGGACGTCTAGGTGTGGATTTGTTAGATGGAACGATGCAGTTAAACAAAGAGGCAGCTAGTGAGGCTGTGAACAAAATCGCCAATGCATTCGATCAAACGGTTGAGGAAGCGGCAAGTGCCATTATAGAAGTTGCAAATGCCAATATGAGTGATGCAGTTCGATTAATATCAGTACGGAGAGGCTATGATCCCCGTGATTTCGCGCTTGTAGCTTTTGGTGGTGCGGGACCATTACACGGAGCCTATTTGGCAAAAGATTTAAATATCCCAAAAGTCATTATTCCTACGCATCCAGGTGTTGCAGCAGCAATGGGGTGCCTACTTGTAGATGTGCGCCATGATATTTCTAAAACGTATGTAAAAAAACTAGATGAAGTAAGTGTAGAGGAACTGACAAATCAATTTAGTGAATTGCGGGAAGAAGCAAGAGAATTATTAGATGAGGAAGGAATAGCAGAGAACACATCGTCATTAACGAATTATATAGATCTTCGTTATAAGGGACAATGGAGATCTCTTGCTGTTCTCGTATCCGATCAATTCACTTCCTTAGATGCTATTTTGGAAGCGTTCCATCAAGAACATGAACGAGAATTTGCATTTTCTGATAAGGATCAAGCTATAGAAATATTTGGCTTACGTGTAACAGCTATAGGCACAGTACCAAAACCTAATTTCCCTCAATATGTTTCTGAAGGTTCACTTGAAGATGCTTTTAAAGAAACACGTCCTGTTTATTTTGAGGGTAAATATATTGAAACAAACGTATATAATCGCGATAAAATACCCGTTTATACACAATTTGCTGGTCCTGCCATTATCGATCAGCTAGATACGACGACTGTTATTCCACCAGGGTTTACTGCGGAAGTAGATGCCTATAAAAATATTATTATCACGGTGAACTAATACGCGATAAGGAGGAATTGGCTATGAGTACAACGAAATTGGAGACACATCATAAGGTCCAAAATCTAGACCCAGTAACATTTGAAGTGTTAAAAAACGGTTTTGTGAATTTAGTCGATCAAATGGCTGAACAAATGCTACGTACATGTTATTCGTTTGTCATTTATAATCGAGACTTTAGCTGTGCATTATGTGATGCACAGGGGAATACCGTTATGCAAGGTACGCAAGATATTTCCGTACATGTAGGGACATTACATTTAACTGCAAAAGCTGTTTTAGAGGATTTCGCTGATGACATTCATCCAGGTGATGTATTTTTAGTAAATGATCCTTATCGTGGAGGAACACATTTCAGTGATGTACGTGTAATTTCACCAGTGTTCCATGATGATAAACTGATTGCACTTATGCAAACAAATGGTCACTGGGCAGATGTCGGTGGCTCTAATCCAGGTTCCTTTGATATTACAGCTAAGGAACACTACGGGGAAGGGCTTCGTATCCCACCTGTCCGCATTTATAGTAAAGGTCAATATTTAACAGATGTTGTGAAGATTATTGTCATGAATATGCGCATTCCAGAAGAACGTATAGGAGATTTAAGGTCTCAAGTGGAAGCGGCAAAAGTTGGAGAGAAACAGCTCCAAGAAATGATTGAAAAGTACGGCATTCATACAGTGCTAGTAGCCTTTGAAGAAGTTCAAAACTATGTAGAGAGATTAATGCGAGCGAAAATTAAAGCTTTACCAAAAGGACAATGGGAAACAGTGGACTATATCGATATGGATCCGCAAGTAGGAGATGGCCTCATCCCGATTCGTGTGAAAATGACCATTACGGAGGATGAAATAGCTTATGATTTAAGCGATTCACATCCTTATATTAGCTGTTTTTTAAATGCAGGCTTTGGCTCAGCACTTTCTGGCACTTATGCAGGAACCAAAACATTTTTCCCGGATATTCCGCTGAACTCAGGATTTTATCGTGTTGTGAAAATATTTCTTCCTGAAAACTCTGTCGTCAATGCACCTAGCCCAGTAGCTGTCTCTGGCTATTGTTCAGGCGCGTTTGAAAAAATTATGAATGCCTGCTTCGAATTATGGTCGAATATTATGCCTGAACGCGCGATCGCATGTTCATTTAATTTAGAGTATTTATTAATAGGTGGATATGATCAGCGGAGAGATAGTAGTGAATATTTTATGTGGTATGACTGGATGGCTGGTGGTCATGGTGGACGTATTGACCGTGATGGCGCGAATACAACCTCACCAGTGTTCGGGGTAGGTTTGAGTGTTCAGCCGTGTGAAGGGCAAGAGCGTTTGTCCCCAGTTGTTACAACGAAGCATGAAATAATGATAGATTCAGCTGGTCCAGGTAAATACCGTGGCGGCTGTGGTGTAGAAAAGGGAGGCGTTTTAACGAATGTAAACCAAACAGTGATGTCCTATTGCTGTGATCGTTCTCGCTCCATTACATGGGGTATTATGGGCGGCCTACCTTCTATCGCGCAGGGAGCAATTTTAAATCCAAATAAAGAGGATGAAAAATTTTTAGGCACGATTTTCTCCAATGTCGAGTTGAAGAATGGAGATTCCTTTACACGTCCCTCAGCAGGAGGTGGTGGCTTAGGTGACCCATTAGCACGAGATGTAAACGCTGTTTTAGAGGACGTGATAGATGAATATGTTTCGCTTGAGCGAGCAAAACTTGATTATGGCGTAGTCATCCATGAAATTGACCGTGATATAGATGCCTTCGAAATTGATATGGCTGCAACATTAAAAGAACGCGATTATATTCGAAAAAATCGTCATAAATGGCTGGAAACAGATCCAATAGAAGTTGAGCAGATGTATAACAAAGGAGAAATTAATCAAATGGATGTTGTTCGAAAATATGGTGTCATTATGGATTATCAAACAAATACAGCATTGCCAATCTCCACAGAGCAATACCGAGAAGCGATGAAGAAACGCTCTTTAGCATATTGGGGATAATTAAACCGTTCTAGCGCAATTTGATTGAGTAAAATAAATAAGAGAGTAGTTCACACTACTCTCTCTGCGAAATAAAGGTATACAAATTTTTAATATCCAGTAATGCATATACTTATTATTACATAACTTAAAAAATCTAAAGTTAAGGAGTTGTTGTTTATTATTCCAGTATTACTTGAAACTTTTTGAATTATCAATGTAAGAAACATAGCTAATCCAATCACTATAAGCTTACGGAGCAACCTTTCGAGTTATGAATTTTTTCTATAGGTAAGACAAACTTTTGTGTACCCCAAAGCAACATAAAGTGGTGGTATATTTTTTATTATTTAGTCAAATATAAACCCAAATTTTTTACCAATGACTTTTATTCATTCTATCATGATTGTACTTCATAACCACAAATAAACCACAATATGACCACAAGATTTTTGATGGTTAGCACTGTATTTTTTTGCGGTTTTATGAATAGAAAAGTCAGTTGATCATTCGATTACTTATTTTTATAACAAGCCTATTTTTCTGATTTTTTCAACAGCTTCTATTCTTGAATATACTTGTAGTTTTTTGAAAATCTTTGTTAAACGATATTCGACTGTACGCAAACTAACAAATAAATTTTCTGCTATTTGTTTATTTGTCTTACCAGCAGCCACTAATTTAAGCACTGCTAGTTCATTTTTTTTGAGGTCATATTGAATGAACTGATTCATTATTTCCATTTTGTTCTTTTGGCTTTCTACTAGTTTTAATTGTCGTAATAATTTCACTGGTATCATGGCATTCCCATCTAGAGCGGAGCGTATTGCCATAATAAGATTTTCCTTAGAGGCTGTTTTGCTAACAAAGCTAGAAACATCTGATTCTATTAAAATATTGAAAAAAGGTTCAATGTCGTAGCCTGTGTAGATAATTTTAATTGCTTCAGCATTTAATTGTTCCACTTTTTTTACTAATCCTTGATCATTTAAAAAGGGCATGTTTACATCAAATAAAAATATATCAAATGTTTGTTGGGAGAGGGCATTCAAAGTTTCCTCACCAGTTCTTACAACTGTGACATGGAAATCTACCTCTTGTTCTAATAATAATTTTATACCTTCTCCAACAGCTTCATGATTGTCCACTACTAAAATATTTATCAACTTATTACCCTCCCTTAATCAAAATGGACTATTTTTTATGAAATGTTATTTATAATGCATTATACCCAATTTTAGTCTCGAAAGGGATACAATCCATACATAGATTTAAAGAGGGAAGTGTTTTATATACTGAAAACGGAATATTTCAAGGTACTTAAAAGAGAAGGGTGTATAAATTGTAGATAATTGAGAGGGTTATTATGTAATGCAGAAAGGGTAAAGCGACTTAGACTTTACAACAGCAGATTTTTTGCTTCTATATATAGCTCCGTTTTATTTAGTTCTTAAGAAAAAGGAATTTGTCTTCACTAACTATTGAGACAAATTCCTTTGGATATTTTTTTATTTCGTAAAACGATTTAGTTTAAATAGAGACAAGTCCTGTTTACTCTTTCCTTGTAGGGTAAGATCAGCTAAAACTTCACCAACCGCGCTACTAAACTTAAAACCATGTCCTGAGAAGCCCGCTGCAATGACAATATTTCGATGCTCAGGTAAAAAATCAATAATGAAATCTTCATCTGGAGTCATCGAATATTTACATGTTTTTCCGAATTTCAATGCACCATGCTGAGGCATAAAACGATCGATAAAGTTTTGTAAGTCTATTGTATCCTGTTCGTCGAATGGGCGTAGCGGATCATTTGGATTGATAGCCTCACCGCCATCATGTCTGCCAAGTTTTAGGCCAGCTCCATCAATACTGGGAAAACCATAGTACATAGAATCGGTAAATTCAAAACAATAGGCCGGGAAAATATCTTCACAATAAAGCTGTTCCTCTGCCTCAAACCATGCAAATGTTTTTCGCGTCGGTGTAACAGGAATGGCGATGTCCATTGTTTGTAGTAACTCAGTTGCCCAAGCACCAGCTGTCACAATTAAATGTTTAGCCTCGTATATATTATTTGCTGTTTGAACACGTACAATGTCTCCAGCTTTGATGTTCTGCACTTTTTCATTTGTATGTAAGGTTGCTCCTGCCTCAAGGGCTAATTTTTTATAAGCGTTAATGCAGGCTTCAACACGAAGGACACCAGCAGTAGGCTCAAAGCAAGCAACAAAGTTTTCAGGTAAGGCTAATCCAGGCCATTTCGCCATTGCCTCGGTCGCAGAATACTGTTCTAATGTTAAATCATAGAGCTCTGCACTAGTTTTTACATTTTGAATAAAAGAATGGGTTTCTTCACCGACATTTATTACGCCTGTTTGTAAGAATAAGGCTTCATCCGTTAACGTTTCAAGCTCTTTCCATAACTCACCCGCTCTTTTGACAAAAGGTACATAGCTAGCTCCTTCACCATACGCAAAGCGAATAATTCTAGTTTCTCCATGATGACTACCTTCTTCGTGAGGTGGGTTAAAGGCATCAAGCATCAAGACATTTTTGCCTGCTTTCGCTAAATTATAGCCTGCAGCCATCCCCATCGATCCTGCACCAATTACAATTACGTCGTATATCATTTTAATCCCTACTTTTTTGCTCTAGTATAACAAAATAAAAGAGGGTGGGACAGAAATTTCTGAAAATATTTTAAATAAAGGCTGTTTTCGTAAAGATTGTTGCTATTCAACTAACTGCTTCTATTTTAGTTGAAGAAGATAGTATTTGGGTTTATTTTTGTTCATCAAACTATAAAATTAATCTTTTTCAACTGTATATCTAACTTGTTTAAAGGTTACTATATCTCCATCTTCAGTATCATCTATAGTTTGCCAAAGTTGAACTTTGGGCTTGTAGTCCGTCCTATGAGCATCTTTGATATCCATAATATTAAGTTTGTAGGATTCATCATTTTTTATTTTTTGTTCAAATACTGTTTTATTGGCAACATTAATAAAGGTTACTTTATTTTCATCAATTCCCTCAGTCATAAATTCTAATTGATTATCTTTTGTTGTAATCTTTGGTGTTAATAATTCAATACTTCCGTTTCCAGTTTCTCGTTTAATAGCAATTTCAATATTGGGATCTTCTATTATATCTGAACATCCGGATAATGTGATACCAGCGAATAGAATAGAACTTAATCCAATTATCTTTTTCAAAAACACCCCTCCTTTTAAGGATGATTGTAACATGAATGGTAAAATAGGGAAAATTATAAGTGGTGTGAGAGGCTTCTTCAATGTAGTGTAGTGCTTTAGTTGAAGAAGGTAGCCAATCGAGAAGCAACAACCTTTGAGAAAACAGCCTTAACTAAAGAACCCTTAATTAAAAAAGCGTCTCAACTTACTTTTAGAAGGGCCCAGTTACGTGAATAAAATTTATTACTTGTTTTATTCATTAAATAATGGTTACGAAAAAGTTGTGAAATGCGTGCAATATAATAACCGACCATATTGAACCGGTCTTTTTGTACACAAACCCAAAGAGTAAGCCGAGAAAAAGAACATATAAATGCGTCCCAAAATGAAAGATTTTTTCATCGTAAATCCAAATTGGATAGTGAACCACTAAAAATAATAAAGCTGTAATAATATTTGCTTTCCAAAAAGTCATTTTTTTATTAATCTCTTGTAAAATCAATCCCCTAAAAACAATTTCTTCGGCAAGCCCTGCCATAAGGAAACCATTAAGGTAATCGTCAAAGGATAATGAAAAATGAAATGATTGCTGATTAATTATATAAGTTTCCGAAGTAAAATATAAGCCAACTAACAGTGAAAGAATTACTCCCCAAAATAAACCTTTCTTAACATTAACGTTCATTTTTAAGTAGTCAAATGGATTAGTATGTAAATAATATTTTATGTATAACGAAGTTGGAACAATCCAAACGAAACCTTTAACCAATGCCTCTAATAATGGCGAGATTATTTCACCGAACGAATAAATGTATTCGATTAACCATAATTCTTTGATTGACCATACAAAGTAAAAAATGAGTAGAAACCCTATCATTGTTTTTACATCATTATTTTTCACTTTATTTTCAAAACTTAATTTCAATGCCATTTATACCTCCAAAATACAATGCTTTATTACGATTATACCTAATTATTGAAGTTCAGTATAGATTTAGAAACCCTATTTTGATTTGAAAAAAGATATTAATCCCGAATTTTCTTCTTATGTTTTTGATAGCAGGGAGTTGGAGCAGGGAGATACGTGGTGGTAATAATTTACGGTACCGGACTAAAGGGCGAACCTTTGAAAGCAACAATCTTTGAGAAAACAGCCTAAATAAAAAATGCACAATCTCAATAGGAGGTTGTGCATTGACAAATGCTATTTAGTACTAGCCAATACTTTGTTTAACAAATGGCTACTATAGTAGTTGTTGCTATGAGCCGAAGATGTATTAAACGGTGTGGATGACATTATTGAAATGTATGTGATGCGGTTGATTGGAGTGGAGGCTGGGCGACTCCTTGGGGATTAGCAACACAGTAATTTTGTGCAGTTCAAACTTTTGAAAACAGACTGTTATGAAATTGAGTCATTGATGATGTTACTAAAAGTATTAAAGGTCGAAGAGGTATTTTGTTCATTTTTTCGTGTGCAAAGATAAATAGGGCGCTGAATTTCGATGTCTTTTATAAAAACTCGCGCTACTTGCTGTCGCTGAATAAAGCTAGAAGCTGCTATGGATGGAGCTAGCATCGTACCATATCCAGCAGCAATGGCATAAATAGATTCATTGATGCCGTCCAATTGTAGCCCTACTCTTGGAGGTGGGATTTTATGAACCTTGCATAAAGCGTTTAAATATTCTTTCGTAGAGCTACCATCTTCTCGTGAAACAAATGGCTGCTGCATTAATTCCGCTAATGTCACTTTCTGATCTGCCAGCGGATGACCATATGGGACGATAAACCAATAATCGAGATTCATGAGAAATTGATAATTAATATCAGGATGATGTCCATCCTCTTTTACGATAAAAGCCATATCAGCTTTATAATGAAGTAATTCTTCAATAACCTGATGGGAATTAGCTGTTTTTATGTGGATATTAGTTGTCGGATAGGCTTGTTTATACTTTGCGAGCCATTTCGGTAATAAGAAATGGGATGGAACATGGGTAGAAGCAATTTGTAATTCTTCATTACCTGTGTTTTTTAATTGCTCTAGTTTATTTTCAATGTCCAATTCTAAATCAAATAATCGCTGGGCCTGTTTAAATAAAAATTCTCCGTTTTGTGTTAAGGTAATTCCTCGACCTTTTGATTCTAAAAGCGTTAAGCCTAGTTCTTTTTCCAAATTTCTCATTTGAATGGTAACGGCAGGTTGACTAATCATTAGAGCTTGCGCTGCCTTAGAAACACTATTGAGCTCAGCAACTTTTGTGAATAATCTAAGAGCATGTAAATTCATTATGTATGCCACCTCTTATAAGAATTTTTTATCCTTTTATATAAATTATATATTAGATTTATTAATTTTCACTCTGTATCCTTTTAATTACAAAAAGTTTTTAGGGGGTGGGGGACATGATGAATCGACAGCACATCGGAATTTTATTTGGAGGAGTACTATTACTTGTAGTGGCAATGGGAATTAGCCGCTTTGCATTCACGCCAATATTGCCATTTATGCGTCATGATGTTGGGTTTTCGTTTGAAGTTGCAGGATTTTTGGCATCGAGTAATTATATTGGCTATTTCATTGGCGCTTTGTGGGCAGGATTTATCAATCGCCAAAAGAAAAACTTTTTATTGTTAAGTGTTGTTTTGAATGTCCTTTCTGTTGTTCTTATGGGAATCATTGAAATATATAGTATTTGGCTTGTGCTTCGTCTGATTGCAGGCATTACAGGGGGACTTATTTTTGTATTAACATGTAGTGTTGTTATGGATTATTTAGCAAAGCATTCACTTACAAAATGGTCAGGCTATTTATTTGGTGGTATCGGATTAGGAATTGCTATTTCAGGTTTATTAGTCCCTGCTATTGAAGTACGTTTTGCTTGGCAAGGTACATGGATAGGCTTAGGGATTTTATCTGCTGTTTTTTTAGTGATAACATTTATACTTTGGCGAGATTTGCATGTACAGGATAGTGTGAAATCCGGAAAATCCTCTGATACCAAAATGACAAAGGGCTTTATGCCATGGTTGATCGTCGCATATGGCTTTGAAGGGTTAGGCTATATTATCACTGGTACTTTTTTAGTGGATATCATTCATAATATTCCTTCACTACAAGCATACTCTTCGTATAGCTGGGTCATTGTTGGGGTGGCGGCGATCCCGTCGGCACCTGTTTGGACTGTTTTATTAGAAAAATTCTCTGCCATCAAAATATTGTTTGTCGCATATATATTGCAAGTATTAGGCATCTTGTTACCAGTCTTTTCACAAACAGTTTGGAGCGTATTATTATCGTCATTTTTATTCGGCTTAACATTTGTAGGCATTGTGACGTTAACGACGTCTTATGCACGTCAGCTATTCCCAACACAAAGCGGTCCAGTAGTATCATTGTTAACAACATTTTATGCCTTTGGACAAATTATAGGGCCAATTATCGCGGGTCAGCTTGTGGCAGTTTATAGTAGCTATAAAGCAGCTCTTGTATTTGCAGGAGTCATCGTCTTTTTTGCCTTGATTGTCATGTTATGTGGGAGATGGATCACTGTTAAACGACAGTCCACTTTAGACAATGTATTGCCTATCAAAACTCAATCCAGTTCTTAAATTAGAAAAGCCAGAAATCCGATTAGGGATTTCTGGCTTGTGTTTTTACTTAAAGATGGCGACCTCTATCTACATGATATAAAAAAATAGAATGTGCACAAAAGAAGTAATTACTATTCTATGAGGGAATGAGGAAATAGAATCAGCGGATTTTACTTTTTTATTGAAAGGTTAGTAAAATAGATGGTTTTGGAATAAATATTAGCTAAAAGTTGACTTTAAAAGGAATTTTTCATTATGTTTAGTTAAACGAAAATTTGGGGGGGATATTAGGTGGATAAGCGTGAGCGAACAAAAGCACAAATATTAGTAGCGGCAAAAAATGTTTTTTTAGCAAATGGATATAAGGAAACGACGATCAAGTTAATTGCCAAGGAAGCAGAGCTAGGTTACGGGACGATTTATTCTCATTTTAACCTAGGGAAAGAGGAAGTTTTGGCAACTCTAGTTGAGGATATCATGAGCCCATTCTATAAAATTGCAGAACTAAATTATACGCCGAAAAATAAGCAAGAGGCTTTTAATTTTACGTTTAAAAATACATATAATTACTTATCCTTGGCAGTTGAAAACAAGGAAATATTCAGATTGATTCATGAAGCAAAAGGTGTGTCCCCGTTAATTGAGGAGAAATGGGAATCAATCACGGATCAATTTATTAAAAGGGTGTCTGCCAACGTAGAAATTGTTCGACAGTTGGGGCTGATTCGCAATGAAAATTATCATGCGGAGGTTATTGCGGGTTCGTTGTATTACATTGGAGAGCGGTATTTATGGAAAATTATTTTGGGCAAAACGGACATTCCAATTGAGGAAATTGCACGTGATGTGACAACGATGTATACATTTGGTTTGTTTGAATAATTCTGTTTAAGGTGTAAAAAAGCTAAATAAAAACAAAATTAGCTAATGACGTGACGGTGATTCCTTGCCTATAATTAAAATAACGATATTAATTATAAAAACGATATATGGGAGGAATTGAAATGTGGTTAAATCAGTCATGTTTAGAGGGCGGAGTTGAAATGTGGTTAAATCAATCATGTTTAAAAATTGACACCGCGTCAGTTTTGAACGAAGATTGTTCGCTTTCGGAAACTTTCTTTAAAAGAACTGCCACAGATGAGCAATGTATCGAAATGTATAAACATATGGTACAAGGAAGAATCTTTGATGGGATTGCATTGAAATTTCAACGCCAAGGTAAAATAAAAACATATCCGCCAATTAGAGGGCAAGAAGCGGCACAGGTTGGAAGCGCTTACGCATTGAATTCGAATGATTGGATTTATCCTAGTTACCGTGATATTGCGGCTTCATTTGTTCACGGGATGCCTATCGATAAGTTCTTTTGTTACACAATGGGTAAGATGGCTGGGCAGCATTTAACTGATTTATCTATTTTTCCTATTCAAATCGTTATTGGAGCGCAATTTTTACATGCGGTAGGTGGAGCATGGGCTAGTAAATATAAAGGGGAAGATAGTGTTTCGGTTGCTTATATGGGTGATGGAGGTACCTCTGAGGGCGATTTCCATGAAGCATTAAATTTTGCGGGTGTATATAAATTACCAGTGGTTTTCTTTATTCAAAACAATCAATGGGCAATTAGTAATCCAATTCATAAACAAACCGCTAGCCAATCAATCGCACAAAAGGCGTTGGCTTATGGGATTACAGGAATTAGAGTAGACGGCAATGACGTATTAGCAGTTTATGAGGCAACGAAGCTTGCTATAGAAAAAGCTAAAAATGGAGAGCCTGTGCTGATTGAAGCTGTTACATTCCGCCAAGGACCGCATACAACTGCAGACGATCCTACGAAATATAGAGACCAAGCTGAAGTTGAGCAATGGCTGACAAATGATCCTATAGAAAGAATGAAAAAATTTATTATTACTACTGGGCTATGGGATGAGAGGCAAGAGGAGGAGCTGTTAAATGACTGCGAAGAAATCGTTTTAAAAGCTTATGAAAAGGCACTTACAATCGATAAGACCACGATTCCAAAAGTACTAAGAGCAACGTATGAAACAATGCCTCAAAACTTAGTAAGACAATTGCAAGAAAGAGGAGAGGTGTAATGATGGAGATGACAATAGTACAGGCAATCAATACATGCTTAACCCAAGCAATGGAAAATGATGAAACAATCCTCTGTCTCGGTGAGGATATCGGAAAAAATGGAGGAGTTTTCCGTGTGACGGATGGGCTCATGGAACGTTTTGGAGAAAGGCGTGTAGTTGATACACCGATTGCTGAGTCTGCAATTATCGGAGCTGCAGTAGGTTTAGCCACTAGAGGACTTAAACCAATAGCAGAGATACAGTTTTTAGGGTTTATTTATGAGGCGATGGATCAAATGGTAGGACAGGCCGCACGCCTTCGTTCTCGAACGGAAGGCACAGTTACCGTGCCACTGGTTGTTAGAGCACCGTACGGAGGAGGGATTCATGCACCTGAATTACATTCAGATAGTTTAGAAGCATTGTTTCTACACTCACCAGGTTTAAAGGTAGTCATGCCAAGTACGCCTTCCGATGCTAAAGGGTTACTCGCAGCGGCAATTAAAGATCCAGACCCAGTGTTGTTCTTAGAGCCGTTGAAGCTATACCGAACGATAAAAGAGGAAGTACAAGAAGAATATTATGAAGTGCCTATTGGTAAGGCGTCCATTGTTCAAGAGGGGGAGCATGTGACCATCGTTACATATGGTCCAAGTGTCGTAACGGTTAAACAGGCAGTAGCGCAATTACAAGGGCAGGGTGTGTCTGTGGAAATCATTGATTTACGAACAATCGCACCTATTGACTATGAAACCATCATTCAGTCGGTAGATAAAACTGGCAGACTAGTCGTTGTTCATGAAGCGGCAAAAACAGGCGGTGTAGGGGCGGAAATCACAGCAGTTATTGCCGAAAACTGTATGTATGCTATGCACGCACCGATTTTACGTGTCACAGGTTATGATACACCGTTCCCAGTATCGAGCATTGAGGCAGAATGGATGCCAACCGTAGCGCGCATTGTAAGTGCAGTACAAAATGTCATGAAAGATTAGGGAGGGATAGTAATGTATGATTTTTTACTCCCTGATATAGGGGAAGGCTTACATGAAGCTGAGATTGTTGGCTGGTTTGTAAAGCAAGGGCAAAAAGTAGCGATTAATGAGCCGTTAGTAGAGGTTCAAACAGATAAAGCCGTAGTAGAAATTACAGCTCCAATTACAGGGGTGATTGAGGAGCTTGGAGGCGAGGAGGGAAATACCATTAAGGTAGGTAGCCTGCTTTGTCAATTTAGTAAAATCTCAGATTCGTCACCAACTCAGAAAACACAGCCGCTTGAAGAGAAAAAAGAGGAGAGTATCCTGAAAGAAAAGACTGAATTTTTGGTATTAGGAAGGGTGAAGGCGGCCCCTTCAGTTAGAAAAGCAGCGCGCACTATGGGCATTAATATTGAAGAAATACAAGGAAGTGGATCAAACGGACGGGTGTTGCGATGTGATTTAGATGAACATGCTAAACAATCATCGTCCGCGATAGCATTAGTGCAAAACAAGCCAAAACATAGTGAAGATGAAGCTAATGAAAATAAAATCATCCCTATTCGTGGCTTACGCAAAGCAATCTTTGAAAATATGCAAAAAGCCGTTTCCAAAGCAGTATTATGCACCGGAATGGAAAAAATTAATGTGACGAATTTAGTGGCTTTTAGGAAAAGTGTTCAACAGCTGCCGGAAATGAAGGACAAAAAACTAACTTACTTACCTTTTTTAATTAAGGCAGTTGCGACAGCTTTACAGGAACATGAGCAGTTTAATGCCAAGGTAGATGAAGATCAAAAAGCACTTGTGATTTTCCCTTATATTCATATTGGTGTTGCAGTTGCTACTTCAGACGGTCTACTTGTGCCAGTGATAAAGCATGCAAATAAAAAAAGTATTTTTGAAATTACAGAAGAACTAGAAAGCTTATTGGGAAGGGTCCTTGCTAAAAAAGCAACGGTTGAAGATTTAACAGGTAGTACTTTTACAATTTCTAGTACAGGAAAGGACGGGGCGATATTTGCGACGCCGATTACTAACTATCCTGAAGTAGCAATCTTAGGCTTTCATAAAATTGTGAAAGAGCCAATCGTAGTAGAAGATACGATACAAATTGGCCATTCCATGACACTGTCTTGCACATTTGATCATCGTGTTATTGATGGCGAGCCAGTAGGTGCATTTATGCGTAGTGTGGCAGGCTATTTAGAGGAACCTGTACGTTTTTTACTATAGTTCAAAATGATAGATGCTAGCCAAAGCGATTTCTGTTGTTCTGTGGGTGTTATATGCAAGCGTTCTATGACACATAGGGAATAAGAGGGGATAACGATGGAAAAGAAAATGAGCTTGTTTGGAGCGATGGTCGGTGCAGCAATTTTTGTTTTACTAAGTCCGTTAGCAAGCCAAACAGGGTCCTGATAGATCACTGTTAAACGACAGACCACATTAGACAAAGCATTGCCTATCAAAACTCAATCCAGTCCTTAAATTAGAAAAGCCAGAAATCCGGTTAGGGATTTCTGGCTTTATTTCTTTTTTCCGTTAATGAAAAATATAAATATGCACAAGAAAGGTAACGTTACAATGCTATACTGAAATGAGTAAGTAGTATGGCAAGAACAGTTACGTCAAACGCTGGAATCAATATACAGAATTTCAGAAAATAAGGAGGGGAAACATTTGCGCATTTATCATGTTAGTGAGGAAAGTGATATAACAGTATTTCACCCACGATTACCTGATCGACTAGATTTAGATCCAGAAAAAGGTCTAGTATGGGCAATCAACGATACATACTTGCCTAATTTTTTAACACCTAGAAATTGTCCGCGAGTTTGCTACCATATTGGTACCGATACAACCGAACAGGATAAACGGACCTATATAGCATCAGCATCATGCGGACATGTTGTCGTAATTGAAAGCAAGTGGTTTGAGACGATGAAAAATACGAAACTTTATTTATATGAGTTTGACATCCGCGAATTTACACTACAGGATCAAAATGCTGGTTATTATACAAGTGAAACAACACAATATCCTATTGCTAAATTTGAAGTAGCAAATTTATTTGAAGAGATGTTTAAACGTAATGTTGAATTACGGGTAGTCGATAGGCTGTGGAACATCTATGAAGAAATTCAAAAAACAACATTGAATTGGTCGATGTGCAGAATGCGATTTGCGCAACCCTAAGAAAATAATTAGCTAAGCCTCGTAAACGCTACTGTCGCGTTTACGAGGCTTGTTATATATTTAGACAGTAAGTACTAATGGGGTACTCGTTATATCAATCAATTCACTATCTTTATATGTAAATATGTATTCATAGTTAACTGTTTCTTCTAGCATTTGCGGTAAGTAATATTTTAAATCTGCTATTCCTACATTTTTAGGATGGAAAATCCATGATAGATCTTTCCAATCTAAAATGCCTTCTGCAACTTTAATCGGTGTCACATAATGATAGGATTCCGGTAATTCAGCAATAAAAGCGTACATACAGCCAAAGTCTGTCATTCCATCGGTCCATGTTATTTTTCCTCTGTATGTAATATCCTTCAGTACAATGCCCGTTTCTTCCTTAATTTCTCGTAATGCACCAGCCAGTGGAGTTTCATCTTTCTCAATCTTTCCACCTACACCATTCCAAGCCCCCATCCACTCTGGAAAATCCCTATTTAGCAATAATATTTGGTCACCTTTCTTAAGAAAACAAATTGTAAATTCAACCAAGTCTTTTTCCTCCTTTTTAAATGATGAAATGAATTCATAATAAAATATAGATAATAAAATAGTAGCACAACCCAGTGAAATGGTTGTCCTATAAAAAATGGTTTTAAAAAATCAATATTAGATAATAGAGTAGGTCAAGGAAGTAACATAAGCCATGTAAAAACTATTGACAGACTCTTTTAATGGGCTAAAGTTTTACTTATACGATATGGCTAAAAAAGAGGTGCACATATGATTTTGATAAGTTCTTGCTTAGCAGGATTAAAGGTACGTTATAACGGAACAGATAGTTTAGATGAAAGAATTCAACGACTTGTGTTAGAAAATAAGGCGGTAACTGTATGTCCTGAACTTATGGGAGGTTTTTCGACGCCTCGTGAGCCCGCTGAAATTATTGGTGGAGATGGTGAAGATGTTCTTGATGGAAAAGCGAGAGTGGTTGAAAAATCAGGCCGTGATGTCACGGAGCTATATATAAAGGGCGCATATGCAACATTACAGAAAGCACTCGAACTAGGTGCGACTAAGGTTATATTAAAAGAGTATAGTCCATCTTGTGGCAGTGCAATGATTTACAATGGGGATTTCAATGGTACAAAATTAGTTGGCGCAGGCGTAACTACTGCATTGCTAAGAAGAAATAATATTGGGGTCTTTTCTGAAGAAGATTTTTTTACAAATAATTAGATCATTAACGTTGCATAAATTTGAATGAATTGTCTGCGTCTTCTATCTTTGAAGAAAATGAAAGACACTCAAGTAGAAGTAGTGAACATCCATGTAGGAACGAACGATGTGGATGAACTTTTATTTAATTTTTAATTTGGTTTTATTTATAAATATTTAATCCAAATTCCGTGTAGTTGTAGCAGCCAGAAGATTAAAAGATGCATAAAATACAGTTGAAGAATTTATACCTTTTTTTAGCGCTTCTTTAAATCTTGTTTAATAAGTGTGACTGTCTGAGAGTCTAATGAATCATAGGTACTTATTTTTTTACCTTGGAAGATTATTTAGGGAAGAAAATCTTTATATTCATCACTGAGAAAATGTAAAAAGTGTTTGACATTGAAATGGAAAAGAATTACACTGTGAGTGTCAAATACTTTTTACATTTTAAGAATAGGAGTGAGTGATATGAATATTTTTGTTATTATATTTCTATGCTTGATTGTAGTCTCAATGGGTATTATTATTTTTACACTGTATTCTATCGCAAAACGACAAGATGAACGTCAAGATTATATTAAATCTAAAGCGATGACTTATACTTTCAGTGTTGTTATTGGGTTTTTAGTCATTGAAATTATTTTAGATATTTACCGCAGTATTACAGGGCAAGCAATTAATCTGGGAATGAGCCCGTATATTTTCTTATTTACCATATGTATTGTGTATCTTGTATCTTTATTATTCTTTTCAAGAAAGTATGCCTAATGAAGAATAATATTAGAGAAGTTCGCAAACAATTAAAGCTTTCCCAAGATGAGCTTGCAAAATATTGTGGTGTTTCAAGACAAACTGTCAATGCTATTGAAAATGCAAAGTATGATCCTACTTTACATTTAGCTTTTAAGTTAGCATCTGTTTTACAGGTTACTGTCAACGAATTATTTATTTTTGAAGAAAATTAAAAGTTGCATTAAAAAACGTGTATTTTGAAATTAATTTTCTGAAATACACGTTTTTAAAACAATAGGCATATACTTTTTACTGCTCTATTCTATGAGGGTTCTGTTTTATGCTAGGTTTTCTTAAAGAGCTCCCAGACGAATCAAGATGGGCAATCACCCGTCAACTCGATTTAAAATACGTCTGAGAGCTCGTTTAATTTTTAATGGTTTATTTTACTAAAGAGGTTTATCACCCCAGTTAACTTATTGAAATTCTAGAAAGTTTGGTTCCTCAGGATAGTATAGATCCTTGCGTAAGCAGACATCCCGATGTGTGAGGGTTTCGCCTTTAAATCGAATCCAAATCTCATCATCTGCCATTACACCATGTGTTTTACGCACGATGCCCCAACGATTATAGGCTTGCATATCTAGTGAAGTCAGTAATTCTTTTGCGTTGACCCGAGTAGGGGGGAAGGTTCGCCATTTTAGCCAACGTTCCAGTTCTTCTAAGGTAATATGCCCCTCCATCGTCGGCGAAAATTGCTTGTTAAAATCTTCAATATAGTTAATGACATATGGTGTGCCACCATCAGTCGGTTTTAACTCAACATTTGCAATAATGTCATCCATCCACATCACGTCAAAAGTCATGTAATCAATCAATAGCTTCACTTCCTTCTATGAATAAATGTTTCAAAGCTGGATTACGCAACTGTGAAAGTAATACGTCCTTAGCACGTCCAAAATCGTACGGTGATTGTTCGATTGTCGCTATTAATTTCTCCTTATCAATAAAGGGTGGTCCTTCATAAAGAGCAAGTTGTTTTGTGAAAGATGAATTCAGTGGTTTTGCTTTTACTTTTCGCTTTAAAATCGTTAAAGGTTTGCCAGGTGGATAGTCTTTTTCATCAGATAATAGGCTAAGCCCGTTATCGAAAATAGGTGCCAACTCCCATGTTTTTCCTTTTGGATCGTATAAAAATAAAATGTTATTTGTATGCCGATCTTCATTTAGAATAAGGGCATCAAATGCGAATAGCTGTGCAATCTGATGATGTACAACGAGCCCTGTATACTGCTCAATCTGTGCCATTAACTGCTCGAATTTTTCTTTAGTAGAAAGTGTTTTGTTATTTGTAATAGGGTCAGTAGAGCTGAAATTTGCTTCAAACAAGCGCTCAAGTGTCACTTCCTGTTTTGTACCACGAAAGTCGAGTGAATAGCAGCCATCAAATTGTTCACCGTCAGCCAACTGAATGATACATGGCTGATAGACGACATATTTAGAGCGATCAAGAGTTGAGCATTCAAGCATGAGGGAAGCTAATACTTCTGCTTGTCCCTCATAACCTCGTGCATTTTGTTTGACCCACGTGTTGCCAATACGCCATTTCGATTGATCCCCTTTACTAGAGGTACTAATAATATGTTCAGCATCGATAGGAATATGAATTGTTTCCATGTCATCACATCCAATCTAATCTAGTTTGAATTTCTTCTATTATATAATGTTATCATCATTTAACGCACGGAAAATTGCCCAACCAGTATTGTTTGTCGCTTCTTTAAACTTTGGCTTTTTTGGGATGATCTATAAGAAACGGTTGGAGGTTGGATTGAATAAATTAAAAATGACAATCCTTATACGAAAATAATCGCCCCCACTACCTAAGTAGATCGGGGGCATTTTTTAGTCAACGAGCAAAATTCGAGGTGAGGTTTTGGCGATTATTTTCGTTGATAACCAACAACCAAAACAAGCGGCCAAAATACTTAAAAGAGATAATCCAATACTAACTGGCCAGTTTATCGCAAGGGGGAGTTCAAGTAAGCCGTATTCTAAAAGAATACTTTGTAAAGCTACGGGTATTACTTTAATACCGATAAAAATCCCAAATATAGTCCCTAGTGATGAAAGAAACAGAATTCCTGATGTAATCGACCATCTAATAGTATTTGAGGTCATACCAATAGATTTAAAAATTCCGTAAGTTCCGCTTTCTTTTCTTACATTTATTCTAGAAACACTAAAAATAATGATGAATGTTACAGTGATAAATAAAATTCCGATAACAGATAATGGGATTATTAAAATAGCGACCACTACTTTAAAGACATTATCTAATGATGTTTGTTGTGTTTCAGCTGAGACAGAGCTTTTAAAATTATTGTTTAAATCATCAACGATTTGATCTGATAATGTCTCATCTACCAAATTGATCATACTTTGTTTTGAAGCAGAATAGGTAGCATTATAAACTTTGATAACATCAGCGGTAATTCTCGCTGAATTAGACATATTTGCTATCGATTGATAGATACCGGTAACAATCAAATGATGCTGCTTGCCTTCGATATAGACTTCCACGATGTCCCCTAGATTTTTGTGTAAAGCCTTCGCGACATTAAGGCCAATGGCTATTTCATTTTTATTTACGGGATTACGGCCAGAAATTGTCTCGTATCCAGCAGCATCAAAACTACCTTCAAGAGTATCGACTTTAATATTTAACGGTTGATTTGGTTCATTAGGGAGAACCCCTGTAAATTGATCTAGCCAAGCGTGATTTTTAATGCGTTCATCTGAGCGTAAAAATTGTTCAAACTGTTGTTTTGAAAATGTTGCTTCATTAGAAACCGTTACTACAACATGTGATGAATCGTAGCCAAATGCTGGTGTGTTTTGCTTGATGGAAATAAAGCTATTAAGCATGACTGCACTAAACACTAAAATAGCAGAAGTAATGGCTGTAAGAACAATAATAAGAATGGAACTTTTCATATTTTTGGTGATGTTTTTAATGCCAATTTGCAAATTAACAAAATTAGAAAGGCGATTAGAGTTATTTAAACGACGATTCAATTTACTGTTTGCAAATTCTGACATACCGTATTTAATTGCCTGTACTGGTTCAACGTGGCGTGTTTTGTTTGAGTAAATGAACGCAGTAAGGATAACAATGACAAGGATTATGACAGCAAGTAGCATGGTGATTCTAAAATCTTGAATAATCGTTAAATGTTTTCCGGACTTTAAATAAGATAAAGAGCTTTCTATAATCACTCTGGAAAGGATTGTACTGGCAATAAGGCCAGGAATAATCGAGACCACGGATAATAAAGCAAATTGTAAAACATAGGTCGCACTAATTTTTCGAGAAGTAAGTCCGAGAGATTTAATGACACCAATCGTTTTATAGTTCGTTAAAATGGCATCTGAAATACTAAAACCAATAATAAACAATGAAATGAATAACATTGCTACACCAAAAGCAATCATGATAAATCCGATAATTTTATTAATAATTAAATTAAACGAATAGAGATCCACGTATTCCATTTTTGATTCAAGGTAGGGGCCGTTTAAAAATTTTTCGAATTCTATCCAATAGTTTGTACTTTGCTGATAATCATCAAAGCGAAGAGCCATCATATATTGTTCAGATCCTATCATCGTATCAAATTGTTTATGATAGTCAGAGTCGTTCATCCAAATACGAGCATTATTTGAAAAGAGTCCACCATATGGCAAATCTACAACTATACCAGAAACGCTTAATGAAAAAGCTTTTTCGCCGGTGTTAAATTCAATAGCATCTCCAAGTGAAATATTCGAAGTAGAAGCCATCGAAGTGGGAATCCAAATCGTTCCCTCAGTAGGATAGTCCTGATTTTCACCCTCTGAAAATAGTAATCGATCAATAGCGAAGGGCATTTTTGGTGTATTCATCATGAATAAGAGATTTTGCGTTTCTACACCATTCGCTGTGAAGCCAGATAAATTTCTATAAGGAATGGGATTAGAGGCAGTAACTCCTTGTTGCTCTTGCCACCAAATGTTGACAGTGATTGGATTATGAATATCCTTACCCATAGTTAAAATTTGATGAGCCCCATTTGAATCATGATGTATTTTTTCAAAAATATTGTTTGTATTCATAATAATTGTTACAGAGGTAGCTAATAAAAGGGTGGATAGCATAATTAGGATTGCTAATAGTACATTTTGGATTTTTCTTTTTTTGATATGTGCAAAACAAAGAGTAATAATTGCGTGCATTTTTTACTCCTTTCCTGCGACATAAGAAAAGATAATATGTTCACGCTCTTGTATGCTAGCATCATCGTATTGATCGAAGTTTAAAATACCTCCAATTTTTCCATCCTGAATGAAAATAAGCCGATTAGCACGACAGGCAGCTTTTATATCATGTGTAATCATTACTACAGACTGACCCTTTTTGTTTAAAGTCGTTAAAATATCTAAGACAGCTACACCTTGATCGTAATTTAAACTACCCGTTGGTTCATCTGCAAACAGTATCTCTGGGTCATTGACTAATGCTCTAGCAATAGCAGCTCTTTGTTGCTGTCCACCAGAGGTTTGCGAAGGTAAACGATTTCGTTGTTCTTCAAGTCCCATTTTATTTAATAGCATCTCCGCTTTTTTGATCACATCTTTTTTAGGATATTTTGCAATATATCCTGGGAGGGTGATGTTTTCTAGCAATGTCATATCCGGGACGAGATTACTACTTTGATAGACATATCCAATTTTTTTAGAGCGAAATGTAGCTAACTGCTGTTCGGTAAATGTATCTAGCCTTTCCCCATGAAAATAAACTTCACCAGTCGTAATGGAATCAAGACCACTTAAAAGATAAAGCAGTGTCGATTTACCTGAACCGGAGTTTCCCATAATGACTGTAAAATCTCCTTTATATATTTCAATATTAATATTTTTTATTGCATGAAATTGCTCACTTCCTGTGGAATATGTCTTACATAGATTTTGAGCTCGAATAAGTACCTCTTTATCCACGAGAATACCTCCTTCAAATGTATTTCTTTTAGTGTAAGGGTGAATTATTATAAGGTCCTTATTAAATTATTAATAAATTCTTACAACATATATGTAGATTTGAAAATCATATTTTATCCTGAATTAACAGCCCGTAAAAGCAGATTGGTGGAGATCTTATAAACAGTGGGTATAACATAGCGAAATTTTATATAAAGACAAAAATAAGCTTTGGATATAAGATGATGTCCAAAGCTCTTTCATAAATTATTTTGTTTTTACCTGCTCAATTTTTAATCCGAAAATTTGAGGCGGTTCAATCTTGTTCATTTGTAAATATGTAGAGATTTGTCCGCGATGATGGATTTCATGCTCGGGAATCGACATAAGTATTCTCCAAGCATTTACTTCATGACCATGAAGGGTTAAAACCTTTTTTGACACCAAACCGTTACCAATTTTCAATAGCCCCTCTGTTAATTTAGTTTGACATGATTCTAAATAATTTGAAATATCCTCAAGAGTAGCCCCCTTACAGATTTTCCGAACAAGAAAGCCTATGCAGGGTGTAGCCCGTCTTTAGACATGGGATGAAAGTGAGGTCAGACAAGAGGTAACTATTACTACCTTAATTGTCTGAAAGGGTGTTATACTTCATCTATAGACTGTAAAAGTCTATAAAACACGCTCGTTCATTGAAAATTGGATATTGTATAAGGTTCGATAGCCTAATTCATGCTATCGGTAAAACAATATGTGTCGTCACGAAAAAGACGCTAAAACATATCGGACGAAACCAACTATACGCTATGGTAACAGTAGTGTAGCCCTATCTGCTATATGCACTGGATAGGGAGGGGTAATGGGATACCCCAATCTTGAGAACTGTTCAAAACAGAAATGGACTGCGAACGCATAGTTACTCAGGAATCCCACTGACATTAGTCAGCTTGTCCCTTTAGGGGTGGGAGTCTCAATAGTATCATGTCCTGCGTACGTCCACGAGCCATGTTCAAATATTCCGAGGAACATCAAACGAGATGATGCAATATGAATAAATCACCTATAGAAAATTTATCTTCTGAGGGCTTCCAATCTAAAAGTTCGTCAGGTATTGCCTTCATATATTGCATCGTTCGTTTATGAACACCATCTAAATATTTTACATATTCCCCTATGTCATGAATCATGTCTTCACTCTCCCATTTTTTTCTGACTTTCATTACTTATATTCTTAATTTTTCGAAATTACCCTCTTAAAAAATTTAAATAATAGGAAGTGTTAATGTAAATGTTGTTCCTTCATTTTGCTTACTTTTAAATGAAATGGAACCATTGTGAGCTTCCATAATATGCTTGCATATAGATAATCCGAGTCCGGCTCCTTCATTTTTCACAGCAGTCTCACCTGTAGCTTGAATACCTCTGAAATAGCGTTCAAAAATAAAAGGCATATCTTGAGGCAATATCCCATTACCATTATCTATTACATTAATGTATAGTAATTGATTTTCAATATTGATAGAAACGGTTATGGAATCGCCTTTAGTAGTATGCTTTAGTGCATTCGTAATAAGGTTTGAAAGTACCTGCTCTAGTCGATGCTTATCTACTTGAATAAGTACATTAGGGATAGACTCTGGCTCGATAAAATGAATGCCGGTTGTTTGGACGTAATGACGAATTGGATGCAAAATATTCGTAAAGATATCTTTGCTGTATTGCTCTGTTAAGTTAACCGGGATATGCCCAAGTTCTTTCAAAGTGTGAATAAATAAATCATCAATTAACCTGGACATTTTTTCAGTATTTGTCTGCATAGTTTGAATATACGACATAAGCGAATCCATATCAGGACAAATTCCTTCAGAAATAGCGTCTAAATAAGCTTTTAATGTTGTTAGAGGTGTTCTTACTTCATGAGAAATACTAGATATAAGCTTTTTTTGGTTTTGTTCTTGTTCATCTCGTTGAATAGTAAGGTTTTTTATTTCCAGGCGCATTTGATCAAACACTGCATACAATTCACCGATTTCATCTGCCCGCGAATATACTGTTTTTTGTTCATAATTACCTTTAATAATTTCCTTGGTATTGTTTTTCAAATGATTTAAAGGAAGCAAGATCTCATTGTTAGACTTCCGTACAAAGTACAAGGTCAGTCCTATAATGCAAAAACATAATAAACCACATATGAATAAAAGTATAAAATTGCTAGGACTAGGCTGTTCTATGGGGAAGAGTATATCTCTATCAATAGTAAAAATAGCGTTCCCTAGTTGTTCATGCGTCTCACTAATTATAGGGAAGGCAATTTTTATGATCCCAGGTTGTTGTTGAGACGTAAATAAATCATAATGTAAATCTTCTTCTAAGTTAATAAACTGTGAAATATCGCCTTCGATTGAATTAAATAAAATTTTTCCATCTAATTGAACAACTGTAATATCTATTCCTTCGCTATTGCTCATTTCTTGGAGGGAATTGCGTAAATTTAAATTCTGTTCGAGACTTGTAAAATGATCTTCTATGTACAATAATTGTTCATTTACTTTTAAACGAATTTGATTGATCACATATTCATCTTGTGGTTCGTCACTGCGATTAAAATTTGTGAAAAATAATGTGAAGATACAAATAAACAACAGTAAAACACAGATTAGTGTCGACCATAACCATTTCTCCATCCAATTTTTTATGTACATCATGCTCTCCTACAAATGGTTTTGAGTACTAAATTTATAGCCAACGCCCCAAACGGTTTGAATATAAATAGGACAAGATGGATCGATTTCAACTTTTTCGCGTAGACGTCTGATGTAAACGGTTATCGTATTTTCATCGCCATATGTCTCATAGCCCCAAATAGCATCGAGTAACTGATTTTTAGAGAAAACCTGATTACGATTTTTCATTAGAAAAAATAGTAAATCAAATTCTTTAGCTGATAGGGGAACGTGCTTTTTATGACGTAAAAAAGTATATTCATTTTTATTGATTTCCATATGATCGATTTGAATCATATCTACCTGGCTTGCATTGTCCTGCAGCCATCTATCCTGTTTTCGTAAATGGGCATTTATTCTTGCCACAAGCTCACTTAAAGAAAATGGCTTTGTCATATAATCATCTGCACCGAACCCCAAGCCAAGAACTTTATCGGTGTCACTGTTACGGGCACTTAAAATTAGTATAGCAACATTACTATTTTCACGAATTTGACGACATAATTCGATACCATCGCAATCAGGGAGAGAAAGGTCAAGAATAATGAAGTCAGGATAGGTTTCCTTTATATATTGGGTTGCTTCATGACCAGTATTAACGATATGAGGATCGAAATGGTTGACGCTTAAGTAGTCCTTCATAATAGTTGCAATAGCACTTTCATCTTCTATAATTAGCACCTTGGCTTTTTTAACCATAAGAATTCTCCTTCGTTAGAAATTTACTTCCTTTTTCGATTTGATAGGAGGAAGAACAACAAGATGACGAAGCTTGCATAGATGAATATCCAGGCAAATTGCCAATAAAAACTGTTCGGTATTGACTTTATAGAATCTTCTGAACTCATTATTTCCAGTGAAAAACGGACAGGTGGAAGCAGCCAAATTAGTCCCTTGATCTGCAAAATTGTCTCTTTTAAAGTAGCGATAACGACAGATACAATTAAAATGGCAAGTACACCCCACCAAGTATTTTGCTTGTTTTTAACGAGTTCTCTCGTGAAAATAGCTGAAAGTGCAATAGCTAGTACAGCTAAACTAAAATGAGAGAGAAATCCTAGTAATTGATGTATAAATCTTGGTTTTTCTCCAAAGGCGCCAATTAGAGTAGGGTAGATCACGGATACACAGCTTAAGAATAAACCAATGAGTATACAAATTATAAAAATTCCTAAATTATATCGCGTGCGACTTTTGGCATGAAGTGTTGTTATTACTTTTTGTCCTTCGTCTTCTGCGTGAAATAGTGTCACTGTAAACCATCCCATTAGAAAAAAGAGAATAATAGCTGTAAACGAATAGCTATTTAATATAGGATTTGGGATAAAGGTATAGTTGACAACAAGACATAAAATGAAAATTGAAAAGGGTGGGACATATTTATAGGTCCTCAAATAATTAATAAAATGATAGCGCAATAAACTAGTCATGTTAGCATCTTTTCCTCCTTAAAAATGGGTGTAAAATTGTTCCTCCTTCTGATTAATTGGGATTAATTGTTTAATACAGGCTTTTTTCTGTAGGAGATCAAGTAATACTTGATCAGTATCTTCTGTTTTAATAACGGTAATGACCTCATGACAGCCATTATTTAATAGACTTCGATGTTGAATTTCAAGAAAAGGAAATAGGTCGTCCAATAATTTATCATTTGATATTTCAAAAGTTAATTTGTTTTTCTTTATATCATTTTTATTGAATGAATCAGCTTGAATGACCTTATTATTTTGAATAACAAGAACTATATCAACAAGATGTTGCAGTAATTTTGTTTCGTGACATGTTAAAACGATACTTAATCCTTTGTCCTTTAAAATGGAGAGAGTTTCTTCTAAGTCACTTTGGGCCTTAGGATCGAGTCCTGATAACGGTTCATCTAAGATAAGTAGATCTGTGTCTTCAAGCATTGCCTGCATAATCATAACCTTTTGCTTCATACCCTTAGAAAAATTAACAATCCGAATGTTCCGAGCTTCCTGTAAATGAAATAATTCAAGTAACTCATTTATTTTTTGCTGTAGTTGCTTTTTGGCCATGCCTTGAATACTGCCCATATGATAAAGATATTCTTCAGGCGTAAACAAAATATGTGAAGGGGTCACTTCTGGCACATAGCCAATTTTTAAAGATTGTCGATGTTTCACGATAGAACCGCTGTCAGCATCGACTAATTCCGCAATAATTTTTAGAAGGGTACTCTTACCTGACCCATTCTTTCCTACTAGGGCTATAATTTGATTGGCACAAATAGAAAATGTAGCATTCTCTATAATTCTCTTACCTCTATACTGTTTAGAAATGTTCTGTATTTCCATAATCGTATTCATCTTTACACACCTTTATTTTTAGGCTTTTTATTGTAAGTCATTTAAGTTTCTATAAATTACGCTGCAAAACATTTAACTATTAACTGTAAATTTAGTATAGATGAATACTAGTTCCTTTGCTAATAGAAAATTGGTGTGATTTTCTAATTGAAAAAGTTCTGCCCAGTTTTTGAGCAGAACCCTTTTGATTATAATGATCGATATTTTTTTAGACTTATAATATTTAATGTAATAAATACAAGAGCGAAGCAAGCAAGAACCGCTAAGTCGGCTAGAATTTCGCTAAAGGAATAGCCCTTATACATAACCCCGTTTAACGCGTCTGCGGCATAGTATAGTGGCATAATACGCCCAATATTTTGCAGCCACTCCGCCATATTATCAAGTGGGAAAATACCTGAAAAGAAAATTTGCGGTACAATGACTAGCGGAATAAATTGCATCATTTGAAACTCTGATGCAGCAAAACTTGATAACAGAGCTCCTAATGATAATGAAACAAGTGCAACGACAATATTGATTAGTAGCACAAGCCAGATGGAGCCAACGTGTACGATATCAAGGACATAAATCCCGAATAGAACAATAATAGTCGTTTGAATAAATGCAAACAATCCATAACCAATTATATAGCCAGCAACAATTTCAGAACGTTTAATCGGTGTCGCTAGTAAGCGTTCCAATGTCCCTGAAGTTCGTTCTTTTAATAACGCTATACCTGTAATTAAAAAGACAAAGAAGAAAACAAAGAAGCCTGTAAGCATTGGGCTAAAAATATCAAAAGTAGCGGTATTTTCATCGCCATATACATACTCACTCGTCAACTTCATCATTGCAGATTGTTCTGGTTGCAAAACTTGAGATAGCTTCATCTTTAAAGCCTTAGCTGTAGACGGATCATCATTTAATAATGTGAGCTTCAATTGCGATTGATGAAAAGCTAACCAGCCATCATATTTTTCATCTTTTAAACTGGTAATAGAAAAATCATTTTTTTCGATAACATGAAAATTTGCTTCTTCAAGCTTTTCAATGATTGATGCTGGACCATTCGATACGACTAGTGTCATTTCAGGTTCGTTACTATTAAAAACAAAATACATTAACGAAAGCACAAGAAGAGGTGCAAAAAATAATAAGGCGAGTGTACGTTTATCGCGGATCATTTGCTGCATAATTCTTGTAACAATTGCGCCGATTCTCATAGTGCTTCACCTCCAGCCTTTAAAAACACTTCATCAAAGTCCTTTGCCTGATAATGAGCTTTCAAATCATGTGGTGTTCCATGCGCGATAATATGACCATTACGTAGCATTGCTAACTGGTCACAGCGCTCTGCTTCATCCATTGCATGTGTTGTTACTAAAATTGTTTTATGCTCATCGTTTTTTAAACGAATTAACTCCTGCCAAATTTCTTTTTTCAATACGGGATCAATACCAACCGTTGGCTCATCTAAAATCAACAACTTTGGATTTTGGATAAGGGCAATTGCAAGGGATAATCTTCGTTTCATTCCGCCAGAATAATTTAACACCTTACTATTTAAATCTTCCGTTAAATGAACAAGGTTGGCAGCATAATTGACACGCTCCACACGTTCTTTTTTTGATAAACGATAAAGCTTTGCAAAAAAATGAAGGTTCTCTTCACCGGTTAAATCCAAATATAGTGCATCAGATTGTGCCATATAGCCGATATCCGTCAGTAATTGCTTGTGAGGAACTGTATGATTTAACACTTGAATATTGCCATTATCGGGCTTAATCATTCCCATAATCATTTTAATTAACGTCGTTTTCCCACAGCCTGAAGGACCAAGTAAGCCAATAAGCTGACCCTTAGGAATTTCTAAGGAAAGCGGGGCAATTACTTGTTTTTGTTGAAACTTTTTTTCAATGGAGTTTAATGAAATTGCATTGTTTCCCATATATCCATCTCTCCTTTACTGAACACAGTGTTGATACTGAAATTTTAAGGCAGTGTATTGGAAATTACAATAAACAGATAGCTAGAAAGTGTTAAGTGATTTTGGATTTTAACATTTTCGGGCTAGATGAAATCAGACTGCTTTAGTCGTTGAAAATAGTAGCCATTAATCATCATATTCAATGGAGAATTTTCCGATTTTATAATCATTTAAGATATATATTCTTAATGCTACGGTACTACTCTAGACATTTTTAAAAATATTTTTAAATAACAATTTTACTAAATGAAATTAATGGAAATAAATAAAGAAGAATGCCGATAAATAAGGTAATACTGTAATTACAAATATTTGACCTTGTTGTGATCATATAACAACATCGCTAAGAACTGATCGGAATAAAGTGATAATACAATGGGGGATCTAAATGTCTATTCACGATATTATGAATTTTGAAACGAAACGGGCTATAAAAAATGCATTACTTATACAAATAGGGGAAGTAGGTTTTGAACGAGTAACAGTAAAAAACCTTGCTATTACCGCAAACATTAATCGAGGAACTTTTTATTTACACTATAAGGATAAATATGAAGTGATGGAGGATTTGCAGCAGGAATTATTAAATGAACTAGAGAGCTATGTAAAAACCGTTCAACCACTAGATGCCTTTCATACGATAAAATTAGGTCAACTTTATCAGCCATTTATAGCAGTGTTTAAATATATTAAAGAGCATGCAACAGCCTTTCGAGTAATTTTAGGGGAGCAGGGGAGCCCTGCTTTTAGTAAGAGGATGAAGAAAGTTTTTAGTAATCATATATTGGACAGAATTTCTGTTATGCGGGAAGAAGGGCTTGATCCAGAATTCCAACGATATTTTGAAGCTTTTTTAACTTCCGCGATTTTAGGTGTTATTCAAGAGTGGTTAGACAGTGGGAATGAAGATTTAAACGTGGAGGAGTTAGCGATGATTCATTTTCGTTTATTGCGATTCCTTGGCGATTTGGCCACTTTGCAGCAATGAAAGTTTTAGTAAGGAGATGCTCTCAATATCTCCTTACTAAAAAGTATCTTTTAATTAGAAAGAAATTTTATTCATTTTATTTGAGAAAATTCTCTCAAAATCTGTTAAATGATTGACAAATATTGTATTGAACAATAAAATGGCTTTATATTGACTGACTAATCAATCAAAAAAGGAGCGGTATTAATGCCAAGAAACGAAGAACAAAACCAGGAGCTTAGAGATGCACGGAAAGAACAAATATTACAAGCTGCATTAATAGTCTTTGCCAGAAGAGGAATGGTGGCAACAAAAATCAGTGATATTGCTAAAGAAGCTGGTTTAAGCCATGGACTTGTCTACCATTATTTTGATTCAAAAGATGAAATTTTTTCGATGCTTGTAAAAAAAGCTGCTAATAGTTCTATTGAAATTATTCAGAAAGCAATTGAGCAAATGGGTACACCGCTTGAGAAATTAAAGTGGATGACAGAGCAAATATTAAATAACTTAATAGATACAGAACATACTTTTTTATTTTTGATTATGATACAGGCAAGTACTTCTGACGCTATCCCAAATGAAGTAAAAGAGTTTCTAACAAAGGATAATGCACTATCACCTGTTGAGGCTACATTGCCTATGATTGTAGCAGGTCAGGGAGAGGGGGAAATCATTTCAGCAAATCCTGTAACATTAGCTGTTACTTATTTTGCTTTTATACAAGGTTTAGCAATTAACAAAATTCAATGGCCAGAATGCCCGATACCTGATGCAAATATGCTTATGAAAATTTTTACAAAAGAATAAAATCAAAGAAGGGTTGGCTACAAATAATATGAGTAGTAAAAAAAGTATATATCTTCTACTATCACCATTTGTGATCATTGGATTAGGCTTTATAACTGCATCAATCTTTAGTCAGTACATACAAGGGTGGGCTTGGATTCCATTGGCGATAGTTTACTGGAGTACAATTGGAATCTGTATTTTTTATTTTAAAGGAGATAAGCCGATTGAAAATTGGCTAGGAAAATCTGAAGTTTCTAAAATTTGGATTACGATATCTTTACTATTAGGAATGTTTCCGTTAACTATATTTTTCATGAACTATAAGTTATTTAATTCTACTTTTCTTATTGTGCTATGGTTATTATTTGCTGTTATAAATCCTTGGTTTGAAGAGCTGTACTGGCGTGGGATATTACTGGATGGTCTGGCAAACTGGTTTCCTAAATGGTTAAGTATATTGTATACAACTTTATTTTTTGTACTTAGTCATCCATTAATGTGGGGAGTATTTTCTATTGCTAGTAAATCCTATCATTTATATATTTATTTAAGTTTAGCCGGTGTTGTTTGGGCAATTACATATTTTAAAACAAAGAGCTTGAGATGGGTAATATTTTCACATTTTATTGTAGATATCGGTAACTTAACTGTTTTAACCTTTTTAAATATTTATTTACCACCTACAATGTAGAAATTATATTTATTTAACTTCAGCCTATAAATAATTTGGCTTGGCTTAGAAAAAAACAAGTCAAGCCAATTCTACGTTCTACATTTTACAAGTACAAATCACGTTTAACAAAAACACGAATAGCGAGCATATAGCATAGCATCCCAATTAAAAATAATGCCCCTAGCATCCAAATAGACGAACTATCTTGAGTCATTAATTTTTCAGGTGTAAACAATGAGTAAATCGTGAAGTACTTAAGCTTTTCTAAAGAACCACCCATATTACTAAGCGCTTGAATTAAATAAAAAAGAATAGGAATTCCTGTACTATATGCATAAGAGGTTCTTAAATCCTTGCTACTACAGGATACAAAAAAGCAGTAGCCACTAATGGCAAAGTGTAAGAAAAAAAGACCGATATTTAATGTCAAAAAAGCACTTATATTCAATTCATTTGGAAATAGAATCTCTGAAAATATAACTGCTGCCAAAGTTGTTATGGAGAGCAATATAAAGATGCTAGCAACTAAAAAAAATGCTTGAGTGAAAACAATTTTAAAACGTGTATTCGGTGTCGCGATTAAGTATGCCATTGAACCATTATCGATATAGCCCATAATTAGTTTATTTGCCGACATAATGATGAAAACTAACGGTAGAATAAGCAATAAAAATCCATACAAATAGGTTGATAGAAACTCAATTAACGTATTACCTATGTTACTCATACCAAATGCCGACATTAATTCAGGCATTGTTTCGGTAAGCTTATTAAGAGTATTGCTCATCTCAGGGTTATACATATAGACGATACTAATGATATAGAGCATTAATACAGCGAGAATAATACTAAAAAGTTTAATAGCAGCTAGCATCTCATGTTTTAGCAAAGTAAAGTTCATAATTCTTTACCTCCACTTTCGTAGTAATGCATGAATATATCTTCAAGTGATTGTGAAATGATATCGAGGTCATTAATTTTATAGTCTGCTAATGTATGAAGTAATGTTTGGACATTACCTTGAACTTTTATAATAGCTTGTGTTGGCCCGATTTGTTCAATTTTAAGTTGCTCTCCTATGAAACGAGAGAGCTCTTGCTCGTTCTGAAATTCAATTAAAAACTTTTTAGATTTTTGTTTTTTTAAGTCAGCAATTGTTTCAGTTGCAACAATTTTCCCAGCATTAAGGATCGCTACACGGTCACAAGTTTTTTCAATTTCTTCAATCATATGAGAGGACATGAATATTGTTGTTCCTTTTTCTTTTTCAGCTAAAATAAAATCGATAAACTTTGTTTGTATAAGAGGATCTAATCCACTTGTCGGTTCATCTAGAATGACTATCTCAGGGTTATGCATAAATGTGCAAATGAGGCCAAGTTTTTGCTTCATACCTTTTGACATTTTCTTAATAAGCCCAGTGGCATTTAATTCAAAATATTGCATGAGTTCATTAGCTCTTGTTAAATCATGTAATCCTCGCATTTGGGCAATAAATTTGATAAATTGTTGTCCAGTCATTTTATCGATAAACGCAATTTCACCAGGTAAATAGCCTACAAACTTTTGAATTTCAGCCGAAGATTGTCGACAATCCAATCCTTTTATGAAACACTGTCCTCCCGTGGGTTGTAAGAAGCCCATTAAATGCCGTATTGTAGTAGATTTACCGGCACCATTTGGACCTAAAAATCCGAACACTTCACCTTTTTCAATCTGTAAGTCCACATTCTGTACACTATAAAAATCGCCAAACTTTTTAGTTAAATTATTGACTTCGATCATTGCCATACAATTCACCTCTTGGACTGTTCTTTATAATGATTATAAGACTATTTTTCAAAAAATAAATGACTATAAAAAAGAACATGAATGGCTTTTTTTAAAAGACACCTTCATGTTCTCCGCTTAGTGATTACAATTTCACATGTAATATCAATTTGAAGATATTTATTCTCCATAATAATTATTCAGTGCTACTTCTAAACGTTCTTCTAAGTGCTCCGAAATATAACTCAACACAAATTGCTCCTTTTCCATCTCAATTTGAGAGGAACGAAAAGTTTTTCTGAAAAAGCCTGCCTTATTTTTCGCTGTAAATTGCTGTAATGCTTCTGTCCGTAATGTCGACACAATTTCATTTTCAATATGACGCTCACGAATTTTTTGAACAATATCCTTTACGCTACGCTCTTGCAGTTCTGAAATTTGTTTTTGTAGATTTTCATTTTCTTGTTTAAGTTCAGCTGTGTCTTTCTGAATCTCTTCTACTTGAAGCTCTGATTCCGAGGATACTAATTGAATGTTTTGTGCGAGAAAGTCTTGATTGATCGTTACTTGTATGGATCCATGTTCTTCGTTTGGAAGAATATTAAAAAGTCCTGTTTGTATCATTTGCTGCAGAACATTTCCAAGAATATCAACTTTATTCGCTAAATCATCAGTGCCCATAGTTGTCGCAGTTATTTGATGTTTGAAGAGTTGACCGTTGTCATCAATTCCTAGTAGATGTTTTAAGCCTCTGACGCGGTGTTCATCTTTTAGCAGTAAAATCATACGAAGTCTTAAGATGGCAGGAAGGTTCAAACGAATATTGGTGTTTGGGCTATTCGAAGCATTATCAAAAATATACTGTTCAAATGGTTTAATGTAATAGCGAAGCATCGCATCCGTAATTTCAAACCAACCTGCGACTTCTGATGTAGAATAATAATTTGTTTCTTCAATATGCGCTAAATAGTCGTCGTTATAAAGTATTTCTTCTAAAGGTGTATTTTGTATTACGACAAACAATGGGTCATGTTGCACAATTCCGAGTACCGTTTCTTTTGCATCATTTAGTTTAAGCATCCTTTTACACCCCACTTTATTTTTCCGTATAACTCTATATAGGTTTCTATTCAACTGGAAGCAATTGTATGACTATTTTGTGTAGGAAATAATCATTAGAACTAATGACCTGAACACCTTCTCTGAATTTTAAGGGGAATTTAAGTCGTATAAAGTGGGAGAGGGGGTACTCATTTAACGTGTACCCCAATTTGTACCCCAATCCTGCTTCAAAAGAACGTTCTAAAATGCAATTAGGAAATTATTTGCAAATAGGCTTAATAGGTTTTGTTGACCAAATTTCATATTTTTCTAATAAATTCGATGACTACCTGAAAGAGAAAGTGATTTATATTAGGTATAGTAAATCTACATTCACTTATGTATAGTTATGAAGGAGGGATTTAAACAATGAAAAAATTACTTATATTACCACTGACATTGCTACTAGGTTTTTTGTTAGTAGCGTGTAGCCAAGATAAAGAAAGTGATAGTGGTAAGAAAACCGATAATGTTGATAAAACAACAGAAGAAACATCTAAAGACGAGTCGTTAAAAGTTGATAAAGGACTTTTAAATGTTGAGGTTACTATACCAGCTTCTTTTTATGAAGGTCAGGACATTGATCAAGCGATTACTGAAGCAAAAAAAGAAGGAATTAAGGAAGCCATCAAAAACGACGACGGCTCTGTGACATACAAAATGTCTAAATCAGTTCATAAAAAAATGATGGAAGAGCTAGAAAAAAGTGTTTTAGAAACAGTAGACGAGATTAAAACTAGTGATGATTTTCCTTCTATTAAAGACGTAACTTATAACAAGTCTTTTACGGAGTTTACGCTTACTGTAAATAAAGAAGAGTTTGAAAGCAGTTTTGATGCTATGTCATCAATGGGACTTGCTATAGTGGGTATGTATTATCAACTTTTTGGCGGAACGGATCCTGAGAAGTTTAAAGTTACAGTAATTTTTAAAGATGAATCAAATGGAGAGGTAATTAACAAAGTTGTTTATCCAGATGATTTGAATGATAGTAAATAAGTTGGAGAACACCTAATTTGGGTGTTCTTTTTTATTGTATTTTTGAGCATTTCCCAAATAGACAGGTATATAACACTTTGTAGAGAAATTAATAGATTATGCTGAAAAAAAACTATCTAAAAAGATAGTTTTTTAAAAAAATCACCCAATACATCAATGCATTTTAATTTGAGCTTTCAAATCCAGATCACTCATTTTAAAATATACAGAGAACCTATTTGATAAAGATTTTTTTAACTCTTCACCACGATCCTCGTCCAATGGTTTAGCATAAACCATAACCACGCCAATATTTTTGTTTCCATCACCCAAGGGATTAATTACTAAATCTTCTTTAAAAATTATAGCATTACTCATAGCTGCAAAATTTAAAACAGTATTTTGTAACATTCTCTTTTCTCTTTGATTCAATCCTATAGTATCAATTATTTCAATTGTGACATATTGCATATTTATCACCTCCAAATTAAATTTTACTATAAAAATAGAATAATATACCTCATTTTCATTTGTTTACCACATTTGTTTTTGTGTAGATTATCACTAGAAGTTGTGAATGACATTTGTTAAAACGTATTCTATTTGAAGTGTAGACTAGGCGACTCCTTTAGGATTAGCGTCAAAGTTGAGACACTGCTACGAAGCGGCTCATCGGATGCCCCCAGGAAAGCATTAGTATCATTGGTGCTTCATTTATTAATCCTGTAGTCTCTGAAAATAAAGAGGACAAGGAAACAAAGTCTTAATCATAGTTATCCGATTATAAATACAGCTAAATAATGTAAACTCTTAAGAAAAATTTAAGAAATCTCCCCGCAATTCTTTAAGAAATGCACTTTATAGTAAAAGCATCTAATAATTACTAATGATCGGGGAGAAAATTTATGCAATTTATCACGTTCCTTACTGAATTTATAAAACATCCAAAAACTATAGGTGCGATTTCACCTAGTTCAAAAAAACTAGCCAAAAAAATGGTCGAAACAATTTGTTTTGAAAATGCCCAATGTATTGTTGAACTAGGTCCGGGTACAGGTTCGTTTACGAAAGAATTAATAAAAAGAAAAGAGCAGTCAACAAAGTTAATTCTTATTGAAAATAATGAGATTTTTTATGAAAAGCTACGTGAACAATTTGCACATGAGCCGAGTATAATCGTAATATATGGATCAGCTGAGGATTTATGCAAATATATGTCAGCATTAAAAATCGAAAAAATTGATTATGTCGTATCTGGATTACCTTTTACGTCTTTGGATTCTGTCGTTTCCTCACGTATTTTACGAAATGTAAAGGAATGCTTAGAAGACGGAAAATTTATTACATTCCAATATTCACTTGTTAGGAAATCCTTTATCCAAAACTATTTTGAGGATATTACACATGAAAAAGTATGGATTAACCTTCCACCTGCCTATGTGCTGAGCTGTAAACTTGGAAATGTGAGGGCTATTTAATGGGATTACAGGATCTTGTATCATATATCGAGCAATATGGTTATTTTGCTTTATTTTTTAGCTTATGGTTAGGAATCGTGGGTATGCCCCTTCCTGATGAAATGATCGTTATGAGCGGCGGCTTTATGTCTTCATTAGATAAAATGAGTGTGTTAAAAGCTTTTATAATAACTTATCTTGGTGCAGTTTCAGGACTTTCCTTAGGATTTATCCTTGGTAAAGTGTTTGGCCATAAAATACTTGATAAATTGGTGAAAAAGAACAAGGCTAAATATTTATTAAAGTCAAAAGAATTAATAGATAGATATGGTCATTTTGCTTTAGTTATAAGCTACTTCATACCAATCGTGAGACATATACTTCCATACTTAGTAGGTATGAACAACATGTCGTTTAAAAAATACGCTTTGTATTACTACACAGCAGGTTTTGTTTGGACATCGATTTACTTTACACTTGGTTTGTTCTTTGGAAAACACATTGAAACCATTTCAATATTAGCAACAAAATACGGTATATATTTTGGTGTTTTCGTCGGTATTGTAGGGTGTTTTTATTATTTTTATAGACGAAAATTAAAGACGGTATTGTAGGGTGTTTTTATTATTTTTATAGACGAAAATTAAAGACGGTATTGTAGGATGTTTTTATTATTTTTATATACGAAAAATAAAAAAATAGTTAAAATTAGGAACTGTAAATATTAATAGGAAATATATTGCATGCAATAGGTTGATTAGAGTGAAGACTGGATATCCACTGGAAAGCGCTCAGTCGGAACGTTAATCAACCGCACGCTAAGATAATGGTTCTGAATAAAATAATTGAATATACTTTGAAATTGGTGGGATTAGATGAGTAAAGAAACAATACTAATAGTTGATGATGAAAAAGAGATTAGAAATCTTATTGCCATTTATTTAAAAAATGAAGGCTATGAAGTTCTAGAAGCAAGTGATGGAGAAGAGGGTTTGAGTCTTTTAAAAAAGCATAAAGTACATTTAATTGTTCTAGATATTATGATGCCGAACGTGGATGGCATTGAAATGTGTATGAAGGTAAGGGAAATAGCTGAGATGCCAATTATTATGCTGTCAGCAAAGTCTCAGGATATGGATAAAATCGTTGGATTAACATTAGGGGCAGATGATTATGTAACAAAGCCATTTAATCCATTAGAGCTAATTGCGCGCATAAAATCTCAGCTTCGTAGATATATCAAAATGAATCGTTCAGATATGATGGACGAGAATGAGATAGAGATTGGTGATATGCGAATCAGTACCGACACACATGAAGTAATCGTCAACAATGAAAAGGTAAAGCTTACGCCAAGGGAGTTTTCAATTCTTGAGTTGCTTGCAAGAAATCAAGGCATTGTGATGAGTGCTGAGCAAATTTATGAAAAGGTTTGGAAGGAAGAGGCTCTACAGTCTGAAAATACGGTAATGGTACATATACGAAAAATTCGAGAAAGAATTGAGACAAATCCTAGAAATCCTCAATATATTAAAACAGTATGGGGAGTAGGTTATAAAATTGAGAAAGATCATTAAGCCATTTAAATACATACTAAACAAGCTTAAATTGCTCATTATAAATACCATTACAAAAGTACGGAAAAGTATCAGAATACAACTTTTGACAACTTTTATTCTTTGTACATTTTTAGGTTTACTTGGAGCAAAAGCCGCTCTTTCATTTGCTTTGAACATCAACCAAACAGCTAAGATTGATTATAGTCAAGGGATGCAGGAAATAAATGATCAAGCGAAGAGAGCCGCAGATCTAGCCAGCAATGATAATAGTTTAGAAGCAATACAGCAAATGATTGAATCAGAAAATTTAAAACTTGAAATGAAACAAAGTGCATTAAAAGTAATCGTTACCGATGAGAACGGAAAGGTTTTATACAAAACAAAGCAAGTGGAAGAGGAACAAATCAATTTGCATAATAAGATTAGGAATGTAATGGATTTTGCGGTAAACCATCCACTCTATAATTATGAGATACCGACAATCAAGCAATCGCGGGAAGAATTTATTGCCTTTTATCCATTAACTTTAGAAGAAAAAAACTTATATTTCTTTGTAAGTGGTATTCCTGAGGGGATGGTTATCGCGAGTTCGAATGAGGGTCTTATCCCATTGTTTAGTGCAATTATTGTATTTACCTTTTCATTCTTCTATATAACGAAACGAAAAATGAATCAAATTGAGGTGTTGGCGGAGGGAGTCATGGAAATCGCTAAAGGAAATTTAGCCTATCGCATTAAGAAAAAAGGCCAGGATGAGATTGCTGTATTAACAGACAATGTAAATCATATGGCTGAAGCAATTATGACAAGTATTGAAATGGAACGAAAAATTGAAAAACAAAAAAATGAATTAATCACCAATGTATCACACGACTTACGGACTCCTCTTACCTCAATTATGGGCTATTTACGGTTGTTAAGAGATGAGAGATACGACACGAAAGAGCAATCTGATGAGTATCTAAAGATTGCTTTCTCCAAATCCGAACAGTTAAAAAACTTAATTGATGATCTATTTGAATATACGAAGCTTACGAATGAAAGCATTATCCTTGGACAACAAGAGGTATGTATCAATGAACTTCTTGATCAGCTAATTGAGGAGTTGATTCCGCAAGCTGAGGAAAACCATCGTTCATTCAATAAAGATTTCTCGGACGAGCGAGTCTTTGTTACAGTAGATTCTGAAAAAATTGTCAGGGTTTTTGATAATTTATTAATGAATGCAATTAAATATAGTACCGGTGATGGCGAGATTTTTGTTTCTCTTGAAAGAAAAGAAAGTAATGTTCAAATCTGTGTCGCAAATGAAAGTGATGAATTTACTTCTGAAGAGCTAATGAGCTTATTTGATCGTTTTTATAAAAAAGATCAATCTAGAACAAGTGTAGCGGAAGGTTCAGGACTTGGACTTGCTATTGCTAAAAGCATAGTAGAATTACATGGTGGCAAAATTGACGCGAAGTATAGGGAAGGTATGGTGCAGTTTATCATCGAACTGCCAGTTACAGTTTAACTTCTTTCAGCGGATTCCGGACGCAATTATGCCAAGGCATAATTTATAAAATTAGTAAGGTAGCATTAGAGCAATGCTACCTTTTTTCAAGGGCGAATGAGTTGCTCAATAGTGAGAATATGATTGGCGTTAGAGTGAGGGAGGCTCTTTTGTAAGTGCATTAAAATATTCTTGTCCTTAATAATAATTTGAATTTCTGTATAGCTATATTGTTTTTGAACTTCTTGAACATATTCTGTAATTTTCAATAAATGAAGTGGGTTTTTCATTTCTACTTCTACAAAAAAGGGTAGTGTTAATTGATGTAAACTTAAGCAACCGCGACGAATCCAAATCGCTTCATTGACGTAATAACGGATAGGTAACTGGCGATTACTTGCGATAAATAAATCCATTTATTTCTCCTTTTTTATATCTTGATGTTAAACGTGATGGATAGAACGGTCAAAAAGATGGATAGCCCGCCTCAAAGCGTGGATAGCCCCCACCCTTCAAACCGAAGGATATTTGTATGCATCAATCGTCTCTAAAAAATATTTTAGAGCGGGTGATTGTACTTCGTCATTGCGATAAATAAACCAAGTCGGGATTTGAGACTGCTTTGTTGCTAGTATGTGCAGCGACAGTGACTGAGTATCCATATATTTTTGAGCGATTGCACGTGGTAGTAATGTTACACCTAGTCCAGCAGCAACGCAGCCGATGATTCCATCGAGGGTGCCAAATTCCATACGCTTTTGTGGTTGCACACCGTCTTCACGCAACCAATGCTCCCAAATAGCTCTATATGAGCAGCCATGAGGAAAAGTAATAAATGTGCTGTCCTCTAAATCTCGCTGGCTATCAATTCGTTTATGTTTGCTAGATGCGATGACAACAAGCTCCTCATAAACAAATTCCTTCGCAAGGATATTTTCTTTATATACGGGTCCATTTACAAACGCACCATCTAATTCATAGTTTTCTAACCGTTCGATATTTTGTTGGGATGGACTTGTCAATATCGTGATATCCACCTGTTCATGTGCTTTATGGAAAGTCGTTAACAAGGTAGGTAAGTGCAGTGCCGCAGTCGTTTCCATTGAACCGATACGTAAATGTCCTTTATGTTCCTCTGTAACCTGAAGTATTTCAAAGGATTTTTCATAGAGATGTAGCATTTTTAATACTATTTCATAAAATTGTTCTCCCTTTGGAGTCAAGCGGATTCCTCGATGTCCTCGATGAAAAAAAGTTGTATTATACATGGCCTCTAGATTTTGTATTTTCATAGAGATGTTGGATTGGGTGTAATTAAGTTCTGCAGCAGCCTTGGAGAAGCTACCTGATTGCACGACTGTCCGAAAAATTAAGAGATCATTAATATTCATAAGTTCCCTCCAGCCATCAGTTTATTTGATATCTATTATAACGAATTCGTGCTATTTGTGATAATTGGAATTTTGTTATATTGAGGAGGAGGGAGGGAGAATATGCACAAGCAGACGTTTCAATATTTAATAGGGGGCATTTTTGCATTAGTCATTGCCATGGCCATTGGTCGTTTTTCCTATACGGTTATCCTGCCGTATATGCAAGATACTTTTGCCTTTAGTCGTGCCACAGCAGGTTTTCTAGCAACGAGTAATTATTTAGGCTACTTAGTAGGGGCATTGGTCGCTGGTCGCTTAGAAATCGGGGATAAGCGTATTCCCTTTTTACAAATATCGCTCATTATTAGCATTTTGACAACTGCTATGATGGGCTTTACAGATGCTATTATCGCATGGTATGTACTTCGTTTTATTTCAGGGGTTATGAGTGCATTTGTTTTTGTAGTTGCTGCAAGCCTTGTACTCGATCAGTTAGCTGGGAATGGTAAATCACATTTATCAGGGCTTTTTTATAGTGGGGTAGGTACAGGGATTGCTCTAAGTGCGATTATTGTATCGCCCATTCATGCAATGTTTGATTGGGATGGAACATGGATTGCTTTGGCGTTATTTAGTGTCATATTACTTGTATTCGTTGTATTTTTCATTAAGCCAGTTACTCAACATACACAACAGAAATCAAGTCAGACAGTAGCAATGCGAAAATTCCCGCCTATGACATGGATGAAGTGGCTAATTTTGGCTTATAGCTTAGAAGGTCTTGGCTATATTGTCACGGGGACATTTATCGTATCAATAGCAGAAGAGTCAACAGGCTTTCATGGTGATGCAGCTTTTGTATGGTTTGTTGTTGGGATTGCTGCAATCCCATCTTGCATTGTTTGGTCTAAACTTGCACAGCGACACGGCTATGTGAGGACATTATTGATTTCTATGCTATTGCAAGGGCTAGGCATTGTTTTACCAGCATTTGCGACAAATACGATAACACTCTACACTAGTGCATTTATTTTTGGAGCAACCTTTATGGGAATTACAACTGTGGCCACAACATTAGCAAGACAAATATTGCCGGTGAACAGTCATCAAATATTAGGTTATCTAACAGCTGGTTATGCTTTGGGACAGATGTTAGGTCCTTCCCTTGCAGGAACATTAGCCAATTATACAAACAGTTATCAGTATGCATTGTTTGGCGCAACAGCTGTTGTAGTAGTTGGAGCTTTATGTCTAATTAGTGGATTAAAATATGAAAAAGAGAAAGTCGGAGAGCTCGCGACGTAAGTAAATAAACACAAAAGTAAGTAAGTCAACGAGCGACTTACTTACTTTTGTGTTAGTGGATATCACGTTTTTTGAAGTTCCCACCACGTACCTCTGAAACATCAGAAATAACTACGAAGGCACCTTCATCAATATCTTTAATAATCGATACAAGTTTATTTTCTTCCATACGGTTAATGACACAGTTTAATATATCAGTTGGTTCATTGGAGAAACCGCCACGCCCTTTAGTATATGTAACACCACGTCCTAAACGAGCTTGAATCGCATCACCAATTTCCTCTGATTTTGCACTGACAACACGAACATCTTTTGATTTTTCTAAACCTACTTGAATAATATCGATAACGTTTTTCGCAATATAGTACGTTAAAGCTGAGTATAATGCGCTTTCTAAGCCAAAAATAAAGCTTGCCCCTAAGAAAATAAAGGCATTAATAAATAATATAATATCCCCGACTGAAAACGGAATTTTACGTGATAGCAACACGGCTAAAACCTCAGAGCCATCTAAAGCGCCACCGTTACGTAAGACAATCCCAATCCCAACACCAAGTAACATACCACCAGATAAAACAATTAATAACGGATCATTTGGACCTAAAATTGTTTTAACATCGTGCATAAGAACTGTGGAAATAGAGAGAGCTGCTATCCCAGCACTACTCATCAATGCAAAAGTTTTACCTACTTGTTTGTAGCCAATCCAAATAAACGGAATGTTTAATACAAAGAGCAGTACGCCTAATGGAATACCAAAGAGGTGTGCGCCCATAATACTAATACCTGTCACGCCACCATCAATGACATCGTTCGGAATTAATACCGCTTCTAGTCCATATGCTGCGATGATGGCGCCAATTATAATCATGATAAATTTTCGTGTGTTTTCTACTGTCTTTCTTCTTTTCATAAATCTTCTCCATTTCTTTACGTAAAAATATTACTTAAGGTTTTGGAATAATATTTATAGCAATTGTTTTTGTCTCAGTCTCTTTGCTTGAGTCGGCCATATTATAGTATTTAAGAATTAAATCGTTTAATTCATTTTCAAAACTCATAAATTGATTAGTCGTTAATGTCAAATCGATAAATGAAAAAGTTGCTAAATCTGCAAGTCTTTCTTCTTCATCAAGTGAATTTAAATAATTTTGATATTGAGATAGTAAAGCTAATTGATAGTTGGAAACATAATTTAATTTTTGTTTGATCGTTAGTTGTGTCCAATCCTCCTGACTAAGTTTTTCTGCTCCTTCATTTAATGCATAAAATTTTTCTGTAACAGAACGTACTTTTCGCTCTTTCACAATTTTTATGATGTTTTCATCCATTAAGATTTGGATGTGACGATACAAAGTAGCTTGAGGTACATCCTTTATGATAGAAATCATCTCCAAAGTGCTTAAGCCTTCTTCTTTATCGTGCATTAGAGCTTGTAAAATTTTCATTCTCACAGGGTGCATTAAAACCTCTGCTTTATTCCGCATAAAAACGATCCTCCTATCAGATGGAATCAAGGGAAGCACAATCAAATGTTATCAATATGAGAACATTATCAATAAATATACTATATATTTTTTTTACAGATGTACAGTAGAAAGGTAATGAAATTTTTTACACCTTATGTTATCATTATCGATAATGATAATGAATGGAGGTTTTAGGAATGGAATTACACTATGGTTTTGATGAGTTAAGCCAACTGGATTGGGCAAGCATACTTCCAATCATTTTGCCATTGATATTCGTAGGATTTGTTCTAATCATTGTTGCATTATTCGATTTATATAGGCACCGACATACGCGGGAAAACATACTGATGTGGACAATTATTATTTTGTTCTGTAACTCAATTGGTTCTGTTCTATACTTCATTATTGGTAGAAAGGATGTAAATAAACGTGCGCTTAGAGATTAAAAATATTACGAAAAAGTTTAAACATAAAACAGCCGTGAATGATTTTTCAATGGTCATTGATTCCAATGAGTGTGTTGGATTAATTGGACCAAATGGAGCGGGAAAATCCACGTTAATTCAAATCATTGCCGACATTTTGAATGCAGACAAAGGAGAAATACTTCTTGATGGTCAAAAGATTTCAGCTATGAGAAATCAAATTGGTTACTTACCTCAGTATCCTAATTTTTTCTCATGGATGACAGCATTTGAAACATTGTCCTTTATGGGAACACTTTCAGGCATATCAAAAAATGAATTGCAGAAAGAAATTCCATTACTTTTAGAAAAGGTAGGCTTAGGGAAAGAAGCACATATACATGTCGGGACATTTTCAGGTGGTATGAAGCAACGCCTTGGTATTGCACAAGCATTGTTGCATAAGCCAGCTTTAATGATTATGGATGAACCGGTATCAGCGCTAGATCCAATAGGGAGAAGAGAAGTGTTAAATCTATTAAAAGAGATAAAAAAAGAAACGACAGTTTTAATATCAACGCATATATTGAGCGATGCGGAGGAATTTTGTGAGCGCTTTGTGATGATTAAAAATGGTCACAAAATAGAGGATGCTACAAAATCAGAGTTACTTGAGCGCCATCAAGAATCAGCTATCTTTTTAATGATTCGTAAGGTAGATTTTCAGTGGTTAACAATGCTTGAACAATTATCTTATGTGCAGAAAATCGAAAGCTGTGGAAATGGCTTCAAAATACACGTTGAAAATTTGGAAACAGATGCTAATCGATTAATACAGCACGGACTGGATTCAAAAGTGATGTTTATTAAATTTGAAGTGGGTATTCAAGACAATCTAGAAGAAATATTTTTAGAATTGGTGGTGTAAATGAATGAATGCTTTTATCGAATTAAGCAAAAAAGAAGTACATCAAATGGCAAGGGAGTTTAAAATATTGTGGCTCCCTATTGTATTTATTTTACTAGGGCTAACGCAACCGATTATGATGTATTATTTACCGGTTATTTTACAATCAGCTGGTGGTGTTCAAGGTATAACAATTGATCCTACGATGGCAAAGCCTGTGGGACAGGAGGTACTTGCCTCAACATTAAATTCACAGTTTGATCAGTTGGGCATTATTATTCTGGCCGTTGCCACTATGAGTATTATCCAAGGAGAGAAAGCTAATGGCATGATGGCATTTATCCTAACAAGGCCAGTATCGATATCTTCTTATTTAAATAGTAAAATCATCATCCATTATATTTTGGCTGTTATATGTATAGCTCTTGGCTATGCAGTGTCCTATGGCTATTCAGCATTTTTATTTACTACTGTTCCTATGACACAAGCTTTATGGGCATTAGTATTTTATTGTGTTTGGCTGTTATTCATCATTACGTTTGTTGCGATGATGAGTACATTTTTTAAAAGTCCTGCATTTATTGCACTAATAAGTATCGTTAGTTTATTAATATGTCGTTTTATCGCTGGGCTACATCCAATAATGGACGTTGTTAATCCTGCTAGTAATAGTATGTATGCAACAAATATTCTAATGTCGGGTGATATGGGATCTTGGTATGGCATCAATATTGTAGTAACACTGCTGTTAGTTTTATTGATGATCATTACGATGCAAAGTTTTATTGCGAAAAAGAAATTTTAACTTCTTTCAGCCATGTTTTCTGTGCGAAAGCGAAGCGACAGTTACAGATGTCTTTTGTATCGAAAGCAAAGCGACAGATACAGATGTCTTTCGCCACTTTATGGGGTGATGAATACGGGTTTAAGCCGCTTTTCAGAACGTGTTCAAACATTAGGTGATATAAATGATATGGGATGAGGTGATGAAATTGTTATCGATACAAAATTTACAGAAATCATATGGACAACATGAGGTTTTAAAGGGTGTAGAGTTAAAAATAGAAAAGGGAGAAATACTGGGGTTTGTTGGGGGGAATGGTGCAGGTAAAACAACGACATTAAATTGTATTGCTGGATTAGTAGAACAAAATTGCGGAAAAATAATGATTAATAATGTTGCGAAATCACAGTCACTCGAATATAAAAAGCAATTTTATTATATACCTGATACGATTCATGTATTTCCAAATTTAGCTGCATATGATTGGATACATTTCGTTTTGAAACTATATGAAAAAACTGATGATGAAAAACTACAAAACTTCATTAACATCTTTGGCATGGAAAAAAGTATTTATAAACCGATGGGAACGTATTCTTATGGAATGCTTCATAAGATTGCGTTGATTACTGCTTTTACAATTAGTCCGCCTATCCTTATTATGGATGAGCCGATAAATGGCCTAGATCCACTAGCTGTCGTTGCTTTTAAAAATTGTATGAAAGAGTACGTTGAAAAGGGTGGAACCGTTCTCTTTTCCACTCATCTGTTAGATGTTGCCGAGAAAATTTGTCAATCAATTTCGTTTTTAAAAGATGGAAAGATTGTCTTGCATGATCGTGTTGAGAATTTGCTAGTCGATGGTAGCTTAGAGACTATTTTTATGGAGAAACAAGCAAATGAAGGATAATATCCAATTAATCAAATTCTTTTTAACATCTTTTTATGCAAAGCCAAAGCAGCCAGTTATTCAAGTACTCCTTTTGATTGCATTCATTTATGTAGCCACTCAGTATTTTGTGCTTACTCTAATTATTTACTTTATAGCGACCCCTGAGGAGTATTTATTTTATAATATTCTCCTTTCAAATGGTGTGACGTATATATTGATTTCATTTTTTGCTATTTCGGTAGTGTTTAGTCAAAGTGATTTTGCTATATTTGCTCATTTGCCCATTTCAGCGAAACGGGTTGTAATGTCGAAAATAATAAGTGGAGTAGCTTTACCGATGATGGTAGTAAGTATTCTATCAATACCGACGTTTTTCATATTACTGATAGAGTTTAAGCTAGCTGTCGCAGTAAAATCAATTGCATTTTTACTGATCATGAATGTATTAATTGTACTGTTCCTTCTATTTTTATTATCCATTTTGAATCATTATCGCAGTGTATTTATCAATACATCCGTGTATTTGCTTGTTAGGATGACTCTTATATTTGGTATTGGAATAAGCCCAATATTGTACTTTCTAATAAAAAATTATCATGCAATCAGCAATGTTTTAGCGAAATTAGATACTTCAACAATATCTTCCTTAAGTGCTTCAATTTCAGATTTTCTCGATTTAGGTTATCGTTTTGCAATGCAACATTCATTGGTGAAGACGCTTTTGCCATTGACTACTACAAAAAGTTTGATCTATTTCATCCTAGTATTCGCTCTATGTTATTTATTGTTTAATGCAACTATAAAAATGATTGCGTCTAAGTATTATGAACATGGCTTGCTTGTAAGTAGAATAGAAAAAACGACCAAAGTTTGGGGGAGGGATATTCAAAGTAGTTTGCTCAATTATTTGCAACGTGAATATTGGATTATCCAGTCTGAACCATACTTTAAAATGCAAGCTATTTTAGGGATTATTTTAACGCCAATTTGTACAATCATTTTTCTAACTTTACAGACGAACATTTTAAAGGCTGAATGGATGATTAACAATGAATCTTTTCTTTTTGTCTATATGGTTTTGTTCATGAGTTGTATGAACAATATTAGTGGAACTCCCTATTCAAGAGAGGGGAAATACTATGCATCTAGCATGACGTTGCCATTTGATCCACAAAAAATTTACATGGCAAAAGTTATGACTTCATCATGCATCGGCACAATATCGGCTGTAATAAGCTATATCATTTACATGCTATTTGGTAGAGGCGATATTATTACGGGACTACATTTATTGATTACATTATTATTAGTCATTACGTATAATTTATTGTCCCCGCTCTATGATAGAAGGCATCCATTACTTGAATGGTCTAATCCATCTGAAGCAATAAAATCAAATCCTACAGTATTAATAAGCCTGCTATATGGACTACCATTATTGATTGTTGTTGCGCTTCTTCATTTCAGCTTGCTTACTTTCAATGTTTCTCCAGCGATGACAGCCCTAATTATTTTGGTAATTGTAACTCTATGTACATTTACAGTAATCTATAAAAAGTTTTTTGAAGGAAAGAATATGAAAGGATACGTGAACAATTGAATTTAAGAATAGATCCAATGAGTAAAATTCCTTTTTATCAGCAGTTAACCCAGCAACTACTTTGTGAAATAGCGACAGGAAATTTGCAAAATGGTGACCTGTTGCCCTCCATTCGTGATTTAGCAGCTAAAACAAACCTCAATCTTCATACCGTCCATAAAAGCTACAAGGAGCTTCAGAAGAAAGGAATAATCGATATAAAACCTAGCTCAAAAGCAATTGTTAAAAAGTCTGCTGAAGCAAAGGGTGTTAACCTTCAACAAATAGCTATAATGGTCGAACAGATAATGTGTGAAGCTTATGTTTTAGGGATTAGCGAACATCAACTACAGCAGATGTTTCATGAGAATTTGCGAAAATATTATATTGAGCCTTAAAAGAAAAAGAGGTGACTTCTGCAATATACAGAAGCCATCTCTTTCAAATTTTTATAGTCAAATCCATTTGGATGTGGGGGATATAAAAAATAAGAGACTACCAAATTTATCAAGGTCACTGAAATAATCCACTTTATTTCATAAAGCGTACTTTTGACACAACTGTGCAATATAAAAAGTTATCTTTTAGTAACTTAGAAATAGAATTTCTTTATTAATATTTAGAAAGTCTTTATTAATATTTAGAAAGCCAGTCAATTAATTGATCATAGTTACTAGAGAATATAACATTATCTTTAGTATTAGACTGTTCCAGGTGATTTAGAATATCCCCTTCTTCTATTAAAAAAGCAACTGCAATAGTGTTGTCTAATATACCATTTGAGAAAAATTTGTCTTTCCATAATTTTTGTACAGAAAAATGTTCTGGGGTATAACCTTTACGGTTAACTAACAACTTATACTTTTTTTCTTGTTTAATAAACGAATAGCATGTTTGCTCAAACGAATTAAACCACATGTTTACATCAGCGATGGTGATGTAACCTGTTAAATTAGTAATAATAATATCTTCAAATGTAGAATTGAAATAAAGTTGCGATGTTTATAAAAAAGATACGATGTTTAAAATAAAGTCGCGACGATTATAAAAAAGTTACGATTAATAACCCTGGGTATTGGCTCAGTGGGCCACGTCCGGACGATGCCAGGTACGTGCTTTCCTTGTAGGTCGCCGTTTACATGCTTCAGGATGAGTTTGGAACGGTATCTGTAACCTTATTCCCGCAAGTTTTTCATCTTGTTCAAGAGCTGTTACTAGAAGATGAATTGCTTTACATTGAGAGAACGCTTGAAAAGCGCTTTGGTAGACCTCAAGTGAAAATAAAACATGCACAAACGACGAAAAGAATATGAAATTGAAGGGAATTTTAGAAACTGCATAAATTTTTATGCAGTTTTTTCTTTACTTTCAAATAATTATTTTGTAAGATAAAGCCAAATTCAAAAGTGGCCAGACCACTTTTGAATTCATTCAGTAAGAGACGCCATCATCTGAAGGTGGTGGATTTTGTTTCTTTATAGTAGGTATCCAAACACCTACTGAATGAAGATAAAGCCTTTGGATGCATTGTTTATCTGCGCGAAAGGAAAGCGACAGCAATAATTATTCCAAGGCGAATAGATTGACCGAGGAGTTGATCGTATGGATAAAAAAACCGAACAAAAGAAAGTGTTTTTAGATATCGTCCAACAATTACGACAACTTATTAAAATAGAAAAAATACAGGCTGGTGAAAAGTTACCTTCCGAACGAGTCCTTTCAGAACGTCTAGGTGTCGGGCGATCCTCTGTGAGAGAGGCATTGCGAAGTTTAGAGTTATTAGGTCTTATCGAAACGAGACATGGGGAAGGTATGTTTCTAGCTTCTACACAAAAGCATCAGCTCGTAGAAATATTGTCGATGTTTATATTAGAAGATGAAAAATCAAAAAAGGATGTCGAATTAACGCGACAAATTCATGAAAAGGAAGCCATTCGCGTTATAAGTTGTACAGAGACTCTGCGAACACTACCAGTGTGGGGCAGTTTTTTTGTAAAGCTAGAGATAGAAAGTACGATTAATTGTCGGGATGTTTTACGAGAAATAATCATCACGTCAGGAAATCGTCTTTCACTAAAAGTCTGATTTCAGTTAGCAGTTTATACCGGTGACCGTTTAAATCGAAACTCAACAGAAGAAGAAAAATTAATCATTCAAACTATGTTGAAATCGATGCAGCTTGGCTATGAAAAAGAAGCATTAAAAGCTTACGAACAGTGGATGAATGCTGAACAAGGCATTTAGACAACAAAGGGGGAGTAAAACATGGCAATACGTAGCTTATTTAGTAAAAAGAAAGAGGACGGACAGGAAAAGGGATTTCCAGAAGGACTTATGACAAAATGTCCAGAATGCCGTCACATTCAGTTAACAAAGGAATTAGAAAAAAATCATAAAGTGTGTACAAAATGCGACCATCATTTCAAAATGACTGCACAGGAGCGCGTAGCATATTTCTTAGATGAAGGTTCATTTGTTTCAATGGATGATCATTTACAAACAAGTAATCCACTTAATTTCCCTGATTATGTAGAAAAAATTTCAGTGGCTAAACAACAAACGGGATTAAGCGAAGCTGTACTGACTGGGTTAGGTACTCTTGATGGAGAAGAAATTGTTGTAGCCATTATGGATTCTCATTTCCGTATGGGCTCAATGGGCTCCGTTGTAGGAGAAAAAATCACACGTGCCGTTGAAAAAGCTACTGAATTACGTGTACCGGTTATTATTTTTACTGCTAGTGGTGGAGCGCGCATGCAAGAAGGTATTCTATCATTAATGCAAATGGTAAAAACGAGTGTGGCGTTAAAACGTCATAGTGAAGAAGGACTATTATTTATTTCGATCATGACGCATCCTACATACGGTGGCGTTTCAGCAAGCTTTGCCTCTGTTGGAGATATTAATATTGCTGAACCACAAGCATTGATTGGCTTTGCTGGTCGCCGTGTCATTGAAGAAACATTAAGAGAAAAATTACCAAATGATTTCCAAAAGTCAGAGTTTTTACTAGAGCATGGTCAGCTTGATGCAGTTTTCCATCGGAAGGATTTACGAAATCAAGTAGTAATGCTTGTAAAAATGCATACAAAAGGCGGTGTGCAACATGTCTAAAAATTTAGCTTTTGAAGAACCAGTAATACAATTACGAGAAAAAATTGATGAATTAAAAACGATTGCTACAGAGGCAGATGTAGATATGACAGGCGAAATCGAAAAGCTTGAAACACGTCTAACACAGCTAGAACAATCTATTTATGCCAATATGAAGCCATGGGATCGTGTACAGGTTGCTAGACATCCAGAACGACCAACAACTTTACAATATATAGAAGCTATGTGTGAAAACTTTATTGAGTTACATGGAGATCGTACGTTTGGTGATGATGCAGCTATTCTTGGAGGAATTGCTCTCTTTGAAGGACAGCCCGTAACAATTGTTGGACATCAACGCGGAAAATCAACTAAAGAAAATATTCGACGAAATTTTGGTATGCCACACCCTGAAGGATATCGTAAGGCATTACGCTTAATGAAGCAAGCTGAGAAATTTAAGCGCCCAATTATTTGTTTTATTGATACAAAAGGAGCCTATCCGGGTAAGGCAGCCGAGGAACGCGGCCCAAGTGAAGCCATTGCTAGAATTCTCTCTGAAATGGCGATTCTAACAGTACCAGTTATTAGTATTGTTATTGGGGAAGGCGGAAGTGGGGGTGCCATTGCATTAGGGGTAGCTAATCGCGTCTTTATGTTAGAGAACTCAACGTATTCGGTTATCTCGCCTGAAGGGGCTGCATCGATCTTATGGCGAGATGGTAGCCTAGGGAAGCAAGCTGCAGAAGCAATGCGTATAACAGCACCTGACTTAAAAGAGCTCGACGTTATTGATGGAATAATCCCTGAAATAACTGGTGGAGCACACCGCAATGTTGCGAAGCAAGCATCTTATATAAAAGAATGTATAAGCGTCACACTAAAAGCATTGAATTCTCTAAATGGCGAACAATTAATTGAAGATCGCTATGAGAAATTCAGAAAGATTGGACAATATACAGAAGTTTAAATTCATTTTTAGGTTTTTGGACATGTGAATTTGTTCGTAAAGAGATAAAAATTGTTTCTTAAATAAATTAATATCCTAATGATGGAAGAAAAAAGAGTTGTAGTTTGTAAAAAAGATTGATCATTTATAATATAGTTTGATAAAAATAACTTCGCATTTAAATAAAACCCACGCATTTTGATCAAACTTTTTTCAAAATGCGTGGGTTTCTTCTATTATAAATCAACGTTTGCAACAAACTATTAATCAAACTTTATTCCAAACCAACATCAAAAACGGATGTACTTGTATTTTTAACATTTAATATAAAAATCAGCTCCTTAAAATCATTATAAACTAAACAATTATAAGTAGAATACTTAATATTTATTGCACAATACGAGAAAACTCTGCACTATTTGTTCAGCTAAGCCGTACATTTGTGGAACAAGGTCCATCCCCTGTTACTAGGAATACCCCAAGGCTTATTCCGTTAAATGGCCCGATTGTGGAATAAGAAAATTATCAATCTTTATTAAAGGCTGTTTTCTAAAAGATTGTTGCAATTAAAACATAAAAACAGAGTTAATCTACAAAATATGTGGAATCAACTCTGTTTTTATGTTTTATATTTCGAAAATCGAATATTTAACTACAGCACCTGTTAGTTGAAGAGGAAGTTTTAATTATTAGTACCTTTTGCTAATTCTTCGCTTAATTTTTTTATCTCTTCTGCTTGCTCTAAGATATTATTATCCACTTTTCTTATAGCATCATAAAGCTCAAAACCTACCACAAATACTAAGAATGCTATCAGTAAATCCATTTTCACACCTACTTAATTTATCATATATAATCAATAATAAACTAATTTAGTTAAATATGTAATTATAAATTGAACTTTGATAAACTATTAGCTGGTTTAGTTGAAGAGCAACAATCTTTACGAAAACAGCCTTATTAAAAGACCACAATAAAAGTTTGATTATAAAGTTTGATTATATATAATCAAACTCAAATCCTCTAAATATAAGGTCTAGTTTTATTTTATTATACTATTTACCATATATTATCCTTTGGAGTTCCTTACTTTTACAATGCTATATTAAAAACATCGCCACAATAGTTGTAATCACAAGGCCAATCGCCACTGGCAATAAATTACGCCTTGCAAGTTCGAATGGGCTAACATTGCATATTGCAGCAGCCGGGATTAATGCCCAGGGAATTAATGTACCGCCTCCTACAAAAATAGCTGTTATTTGTCCTAAAGCTGTTAAAGTTGCGGTACCTCCACCAATTGCATTGCCAAACAAACTACCGACGGAACCTGCTAAGGAAATACCTGAGAAGCCAGAACCATCTAAGCCTGTAATAGCGCCAACGACTGCTAAAGTGACGACTGCAATTCCTTTTGTTAATGGAACTACCGCAGCTAGACCCACACCGAGATCATTGACGATACCATGTGAAGCGGCTGGTAAGTAGTCACCAATAATTTGTGTAAATCCGGAATCTCCTAGATAGAAAAAGGCTGCGATTGGAATAACCGGTCCAAACACTTTAAATCCGAATTGGAAACCTTGAATGAAATAGCTTGTTGTCTTTTCAAGCCCTTGTTTTTTGTGAGCTACAACGCAAAGTAATAGTAGGATAAAGACAGATGTCCCTCCTATTAAAGCTGTTGCATCTCCGCCTTGTAATTTTAAGATAGACATGGCAATGACATCGAGTACAAAGGCAATTGGAATGAGTACTGCGAAAAAGCGTTTTTGTCCGAGTGTTAGCAGATTTTCAGTAATTACTTGTTCTACACCTTCATTTGTGTCGTTTGTAGCATATAAATTCGCTGATCCACGCTTCATATCACGTTGTAATAAAATATAAGCGACTACCGTAGTAACCACGCCCATTGTAATAACAAGGGGAATACTAGCAGTCATTACCTCACTAACTGGAATACCAGCAGCATCAGCCGTTAGCTTCGGAGCTCCTTGTATAACAAAATCACTCGATAGAGCGATTCCGTGACCAAATAAATTCATCGCCATCGCCACACCAAGTGCTGGTAAGCCCGCACGTAGAGCAACAGGTAACAAAACTGCCCCTAAAAGTGCAACAGCAGGCGAAGGCCAGAAAAACCAAGAGATACACATCATTAATAGACCAATCGTCCAATAAGCTAAAGCGGGTGTTTTTATGATTTTCGTAAAAGGAGCAATCATGACTTCATTGATACCCGAGGCCATCATCACTCGGCTCATGGCTACGATAATAGAAATAATGAGAATAGTCGACAAAAGCTCAGTGATGGCATAAATAAAGCTGTTAAAAATACCACTGATGGACGAAGTTAAATCGCCTGTAGCAACGATTGCTAACATAAATATGCCTAGTACGCAAATGAGGGTGGTGTCGCGACGTTTAACCATAAAGCCAATGATAAGGACAATAAAAACAATGTAAATCCAATGGAGAGCCGTCAATTCAATCCCCATGCGTTTCCCCCTCAATATTCGACCTGATTCTATAGAATATGAAGGGGAAAAAAGATGGTGATGATTTTGAAAAATTTCGACTTAAGTAGAAAATTGAAAAAGTAATAATAATATATAATAAAGGAGAGGTAGCAGAAAAGCTTGCTGATGCGGTGAATAAATATTTATTACCTGCTTCAATAAAAGAACTTTCTAAACAACAACGTCAACAGCAACAACATAATAAATTAAACGGAATCGAAAAAAACAATTCATAATAAGAAAACAATGTTGCAACATCAGTAATAGTCCAAGTTCGCAGCATTGTTTATTTTTTTATCGAAAAAGATTCCTAAAAAAATCTTTTGATACTTCGTACAGTAGTTAAATCATTACTAGGTGTAGAGTGGTTTGATATTAAAGAGTAGGGGGAAGTATGATTAAAAAGATTATAGTGTTAATTAATAGCATTCTCTGTATTTTACTAATAATGTCTACAGATAAAGTTTCGGCAACAATAAGTGATAGGGATGAGAAAATAAAACTGATTGAAGTTGAAATTGAGAGCAACATGAAAACACATGATATTCCGGGGATGGCGTTTGCGCTAGTTGATTCTAATGGGATTATTTATTCTAAAGGTTTTGGAATTTTAGATATACGAGAAGTTACCCAGCAGATTGACGAAAATACAAACTTTAACTTAGGATCGCTTTCTAAAGTGTTTACCACATTAGCTATTATACAGCTTCAGGAGAAAGGGTTTTTAAGTATTGAAGATCCTGTTGTTGACTATCTTCCTTGGTTTAAGACAAGAGATGCTTTAATGTCAAATCAAATTACTATTAAACATTTACTTAATCATTCGAGTGGTTTGCCAAGTCGTCTCAATGTTCATGATGTTAAAAGTATAGATCGCCGGAAGATTATAGATCAAATTAGTGAGCAAAACCTGGTGAAACTTTTGAATACACCAATATGAATACAGATTTGTTGCAAATAATTATTGAGGAAGTTTCAGGTGTCCCTTTTACAAAATATATGGTTGAAAATATTTTTAAGCCTCTTGGAATGAAAAGAACAGGGTATTTTACATTTGATAATCATCACCTTTCCAATACGGCAAGGGGGCATCGCTATCAATGGGATAAAATTAAACCTTATGAGGAAAAGCTAGTCTACGCTACATCTAGTTCGGCTGGGCTATCCTCAAATGCCACAGATTTAGCAAAGTTTATGATGTGTCTACTCAACGAAGGAATAACTCCTACGGGTAATCTGATTCGTTCAAATAGTATTACAGAAATATTCAAAGCTAATAGATATGGCGTAGGGTACAATTGGTATGTATATCCTCATAATATGTATATGGAGGGTGGGTTACCAGGCTTCACTTCCACGATGGTCCTTTCTTCTGATAAATCCTTTGGTCTTGTTCTCTTATCAAATTCGAAACAAGATATAACATACCATTCTGGATTTAATTTATTTAGAATAGTGGAAGGAGGAACCCCTAAACCTTTATTAGATAAGGATTTTCCAAAGGTGAATTCTGCCGCTAAGATAATTCTTGGTATCACAATCTTCCTTTGTATTATTTTAACCTTTGTATTAGGATCAACATTCTATAATTTAGAAAAAGGAAGACATAGGGTAGCTTTTGCAAAACCAAGTTTCAGTAGATTTTGTGTGATCATTTCCTTACTAGTATTATACTTTGGAGTAATGTATTACATTTACGTTTTACTACCTTTTTACGTGGGAGTTCCTTCGTTATTCAACTTTAAAAAAGAACCAGATGTCACATCAGGACTGATTATATTTAGTATAGTACATACATTGTTCTCTTTAGTTTTATTCTTGAAAATCCTAATAATTCAAAAGGTTAAACAGATCCAATCGGTATAGTTTAATTAGAAATTAAAGCGTTGATCCAACAAGGGATTAACGCTCTTTTTGTTGAAGTAAATTGAACGAACGAAGCAGGTTTAGTTGAAGCGTGTTATTAACTTGTATTCAACATAATGGAATAACTCGCTTTCGTTAAAAATGGATGATTATATAGCGGGAAGAAAAAATATATAAAAAATGTCACAAAAAATAATAAAAATCAGTACATTTAAAAGATAATATTCCGATATTTAATAAGTCCAATGTCTAACGTCTATATTTACGATGCATCCACTTTTTGAAATAAAAAGTAATTTCAACGCCTTTATACAAAAATTTAAATAATAAATTAATCCTCTTTCTTTAGAAAGTTAAAGCTCTATTAAACCGGATGTTATTCGAATAACATTAGGAATTCCTAAAAACAAAAAAAATATTGTAATAGAGCATTGAGAGATAGTAACAGGAGGAACAAAATGAGAAATTATTTCGAAAATCCGTACATAAATAGTGAGCAACAACTAATAAACTTGGTCAGTGAAATTAGTGAATATAAAGGAATGTTGACCGCTTATAAAGAGCAGAGACCTGACATATTCACTAGCCTTGAAAAAGCTATACCCCTACAATACATAAAAAACTATGTTTCAGTTTATGAGGATATAAAAGTTTCAAATAAGCGATTAAAAGAACTTATTATAGATGATATGATCCCCCAATCCATTTCGGAAGATGCGATATTTTGTTATTATGAAACTTTGACTCTTGTACATAAAAAATCTTGTGCTTTTTCTATAAGTCCAGATACTATACAAGAATTGCATTTCCAATTAATTCATTATAATACCTCTGATGGAGCAAAATGGCGCCAAAAGCCATTTTCTATCCCTGGACTTCCCGAAAAAGGGATGCATACGATTTGTTATCGTCCTCTTCCACCTGAAAATATTCCATGGGCAGTAGAACAATTATGTAACCAGTACAATTTATTAAACCGTAAAAAAGAGTTGCCTACACTTATATTGATAGCTCGTTTTATATTGAATTTTTATTGCATAATTCCTTTTAGTCAAGGTAATGGTAGATTAACACTTATGTTAATGCAATTACTATTAGTAAAAAACGGACATACATTTGTAAAATATGTTTGTTTAGATGAATATATAAAGAAAAGAGAATCAGAATACTATGAAGCCATATTTAAATCATCGGTTAATTGGTATTGTAATGGGCATAATATTAGCTTCTGGTTAAAAGAGTTCTTAATTATTATTTTAGAAGCTTATGAAGATCTACATAGCAGAGTACTGGATTCTATATGTAAACATACTAAGGTAGAGCGAATTCAGAATTTTATTCATAATCAAAAACAGCCTTTTACAAAAGAATGTATTCGAAGCATTTATCCAGATATAGCTGAAAGTACTATTAGTAAAGCTTTAACTGATTTGCAACTATTAGGTGAAATCAAACTTATTTCAAAAGGGAGAAATGCGCGCTGGATGAAAGTAGAGTCTTAATCTACACTTTTTGAAGTTGGGGCTAATCAGTTTTTTCTAAACAAATCAAGAAATCTACTCTGAGAACCAATTGCCAATCTTTAATCGGCAATTGGTTTTTTAGTTTTCAAGGAATGGAAAGCTTTCCGTTAATAAAATATTCCAACGAAAGTATTCGTTTTGCCTTTTTTTACAATAAAAAACGCCCTTTCTAACATGACCAATATGTCTAAATATAGAAGATTTATTTTCTATTTCATTGGCAAAAGTATGTCAATATTGTAACTTCAATCCGCTTATTTTCACCATATTATGGCACTTTCAAGTTAATTTTGTTCATATTAATCTACTTTAAAATCAAAATTACAGCGAAAATTAACTATTTTACATGTAAAATAGATTATTTTTACTGCGATTTGCTAAAAACTGTGACTATACCTAAAATTTACATTACAGGGGAATTGTGAATTATTTTGGCAAGAATCTTTCCTGTAACTATAAGTATATTAAGGGGACTTAAGAAGTAATTACATAAATGATTTTGAAAAATATCATCTAAGGAGGTAAACAAAATGAAAAAGAAAATTATTACAGGATTAATGATGACGTCTATTTTTACTACGGGGGCTATTCCTATACATACTTTTACAACACCTATAGCTCAAGCGGAAATTCAAGAAGAGAACATAGCTATTTCCTCATCTTTAAGAAAATTAGGTGCACAGTCTAAATTGACTCAAATGTATATAGATCAGGCTTTATTAAGCCCTAATGTACAGCTAGAGGAAATACCAGCTTTAAACACAGAGCAATTTCTAATAAAACAGGATATGAAAGAATGGTCATCGGAACATTATCCAAAATTAATGCTAATAAATTCAAAAAGTAAAGGGTTTGCCACTAAATTTAATAACTATTATCCAACATTAAAAGGATATGTAGATAATAAGGACGATAAAGAAGGTTTTTTGGATAGATTAGAAGTCCTTCAAGAAATGACTATGACGAATCAAGAAAATGTGCAACTTCAGATTAATGAATTAACAGACCTTAAATTACAGCTTGAAAAAAAACTTAAAGATCTCGATACGGATGTGACAAAAGCTCAGGGAGTACTAAGTTTAGAGGGAACAGGGAAGATAGACAAGCTAAAAGACGAATTACTAGATACTAAAAAATTAATTCAAAATGATTTACAGCAAATTGCATTCCTTCCGGGAGCTTTAAATGTACAAGGACTTAAAATATTCCAAGAGATTTATAGTCTTGCAAAAGATGTTATCGACCCTGCTGCTCAAACAGCGGCGGCGGCGTATAACAAAGGAAAAGAAATTAATAAATCTATTTTAGAAGCAGAGGAAAAAGCAGAGCAAGAAGCAAAAGAAAAGGGTAAATCTGCTTTAGAGATTGAAGCTGCTAAAAAAGAAGCTCGTGAAGCAATTGAGAAAAATAAAAAAGGTGAAATTGCTGCAGCTGCAGCTACAAAAGCGAAAGAGTATGACCTTATGAAAGCAATTGACCCAGAAAAAATCAAAAAAACTTATAGTACCTTCGCTGAAGTAAATAATTTAAAGGCAGAACAACGAGCATATTTAGATGATTTGGAGCAACAAAATCAAAAATTATATGATTTAACAACGAAACTAACGATAGCAGATTTACAAAAATCAATGCTACTTCTTATGCAACATGATTTGCATACATTCGCTAGCCAAGTAGATGTAGAACTTGACCTATTGAAACGCTATAAAGAAGATTTGAACTTAATAAAAAATAGTGTCACAAAATTAAGTACTAATGCTGATACTACTGACAATACAACTCAGAAAGATACATTAAGACGATTAAAAAATATAATAAGTCAACTAGAGGAACAAGCTGATAAATTTTAATATCCTGAAATTTAAAATTATAAAAATCTATCGAAGTTTGGGAGGAAATTAATATGAAGAAATTCCCTTTTAAAGTGTTAACCGTGGCTACTTTGGCAGCGGTTATAACCGGAGCTAACAGTGGTACTATTCACGCACTTGCACAAGAACAAATCACTCAGGAACAAAAAATAGGAAATTATTATACATTAGGACCTGAAGGGCTGAAAAAAGCGTTAGCTGAAACAGGATCACATATTCTTGTAATGGATTTGTACGCAAAAACAATGATTAAACAGCCGAATGTAAATCTATCCAATATTGATTTAGGTTCAGAAGGGGGAGAATTAATCAAAAATATTCACCTTAATCAGGACCTATCTCGAATCCATGCGAATTATTGGTTAGATACGGCGAAGCCAAAAATTCAAAAGACAGCACGTAATATTGTCAATTATGATGAACAATTTAATAACTATTACGACACATTAATAGACACTGTACAAAAGAAAGATAAGGAAGGCTTAAAAGAAGGTATAGGTGATTTAATCAGTACAATTAATACAAATTCAAAAGAAGTTACAGAAGTAATTAAAATGTTAGATGCCTTCAAAACAAAACTGTATACAAATACTATAGATTTTAAAAATAATATAGGCGGTCCAGATGGGAAAGGTGGATTAACGGCAATATTAGCGGGAAAACAGGCATTGATCCCACAACTTCAAGCTGAAATTGAGAATCTACGTTCCACTCAGAAAGCCCATTTTGACAATGTATTAGCATGGTCGATTGGTGGAGGCTTGGGAGCAGCTGTTTTAGTTATTGGAACTATTGCAGGAGGAGTAGTCATTGTTGTGACTGGCGGAACTGCGACACCGGCTGTTGTAGGAGGCCTTGCAGTTCTCGGTTCAGCTGGTATTGGTTTAGGAACAGCAGCTGGTGTTACGGCTTCTAATCATATGAACTCCTATAACGAAATTTCGAATAAAATCGGAGACTTAACGATGAAAGCTGATTTTGCTAACCAAGCTGTTATTGCTCTTACTAACGCTAAAGACACTTTAACATATCTGTATCAAACAGTGGATCAAGCAATAATGTCTCTGACGAATATTCAGCAACAATGGAATATAATGGGGGCGAATTATAAAGATTTATATGATAATATCGATCAAATGCAAGAACATAAGCTCTCTTTAATACCTGATGATTTAAAGGCTGCTAAACAAAGTTGGAATGATATTCATCAAGATGCAGAATTTATTGCAAAAGACATTGCCTTTAAACAAGAAGAAAAGAACTGAAATACAGTAGGAGGAATTTAAAATGAATAAAACATCTCTTTACAAAGTACTCGCTGTATCGACGTTTTTAACTTTGACAACTACAGCTGTAGTATCTCCAGTAGCAACATTTGCTGAGACAAGTAAAATTGAGCAAACTAACAATAGTGAGACGTCTCTTTCAGCAAACGAAGTGAAGATGAAGGAAACCTTGCAAAAGGCGGGGCTTTTTGCAAAATCTATGAATGCCTATTCTTATATGTTAATTAAGAATCCAGATGTCAATTTTGAAGGAATTAAGATTAATGGCTATCCAGATTTGCCTGGTAAAATAGTACAGGATCAAAAGGATGCTAGAGCACATGCCCTTACATGGGATACAAAAGTAAAAAAACAGCTGATAGATACATTGACAGGTATTATTGAATACGATACAAAATTCGAAAATTATTATGACATAATTGTAGAGGCCATTAATACAGGAGATGGAGAGACGTTAATAGAAGGGATTACAGATTTACGAGAAGAAATTCAACAAAATCAAAAGTATGCACAACAATTAATAGTAGAATTAACTAAATTACGAGACGCTATTGGACAAGATGTTAGAGCATTTGGCAGTAACAAAGATCTTTTACAATCGATTTTAAAAAACCAAGGTGTTGCAGTTGAGGATGATCAAAAGCGACTAAAAGAAGTTTTAGAATCAGTAAACTACTATAAAAAATTAGAGTCTGATGGAATAATAACAGTATCTGTGCCCTCTATTCCGACGTGGATTGCTGGTGGTATTATGTTAGGGGTAGCAAGAGATCAATTAGGTCAATTAGAACCGTTATTAGCACAATTAAATCAGACAGTTGATTATAAAACAACATTAAATCGTGTAGTTGGAATTGCACATAGTAATATTAGTGAGATGTACAATGCACTAGATGATGCTATTAACGCACTTACTTTTATGTCTACACAATGGAATGATTTAGACTCTCAATATTCAGGCGTTCTGAGACACATCGAGAATGCATCTGAAAAAGCGGAACAAAATAAATTCAAATTTTTACTACCTAACTTGAAATCAGCTAAAGATAGCTGGGGAACATTAAAAGTAGATGCAGATACATTAAAAGCAGGGATAAAAGAGTTGAAAATATAGCCTGTTTTCAATATATATTACTATAATAGAAAAGTAGATTTGGGGAATATTTCATTTCCCAAATCAGCTTTTTTATTTTAGTTTTTTAGACTTCTTTTTTGCAATTAGAACACTTTCTTAGCAACTAGTGTAGTACTTACATGTCTAATATAGACCCGCAACGTGGTACAGAAATATTTTTATGTAAAAATCGTTCAGGCCAGACAGTTATTTTCTTTCATCATAACTAACTGCCCAACCTTTTTTGATGTAACAACCAAAATAACTTTGTGTCTTTACTTGTAAGATAAATTTACACACCATCAGATGTACCAGCCAAAGAAAGTATATTAGCCAATTAGTGTGTTATATCAATAAATCCGTTACGACCTGAACAATTAGCAAGAAAAAAATGATGGGTAATGAAATTTGAATCCATTTTGTTTTGATATAAGGAATTATTTTTAAACCTAAGAACGAGCCAACGATAGAGCCAATTGAAACAGGAATAGCGATTCCCCAATTAACAATACCCGTAAAGTAGTAAAAGAGAAATGCGCCTGTACAACTTGAAAACGTAATAATTCTTGTTAACTCAACTGCTTTTATATAGGTATATTGCTTTTTAAGATGATAGGTTACATTCATTAGGGCTGAGCCTGGTCCAAAACCACCATCATATATTGAAATCGCAAACGGAATAAGTTTATTAATTGGTTGTTCCTCTGCCTCTTTAATATCCTTTACCATAAATTTATTACTGCAAAGCACAATGAAAAATGCGAAAATTAAGAATACACAAGCTACAACATTCATGACTTGTTCTGATAATCGAGTGGCTAAAAATGCGCCCAATACACCTCCTAAACTAGATATCATAATTAAAGATGTGAATTTTTTTAAAGATAAATGTCCTTTAATTACAAACGATACGACATTTGATAGAGCTGAAATTCCTGTCGCAAATTTATTAACTGCTACAGTTGTATGTATCGGAATGCCAATAAGTAACATTGCAGGCAACAAGATAAAACCTGCAGCGCCGAAAAGAACACCAATGACTGCTGCGAGTAAGCCGATTGTAAATAAAATAAATCCATTTACTGATAACCATTCATGTAGTAAAATTTCCATCAAATCACCTCTACACTTAAATTACTGCTAAACTATATATAAAACAAATATATATAAATTGCTTATTCATAAATTTAATTTATGGATAGGGAGGAGTGAATAAAATGAATTTGCATGGATTAAGGATTTTTACGAATGTAGCAAAGCTTGGAGGAATTACCGCAGCAGCGAATAAAATGCTTCTTAGCCAACCAGCTGTCACTATTCAAATTCGGAAATTAGAGAGCGAAATAGGAACAAAATTGATTGAAGGGAAAGGACGTGGCATTCAATTAACTCCTGAGGGGAAGTTTTTGTATGAGCAGGGAATGCGTTTATTTTATTTAGAAGCACAAATTGATGAAAAGCTCGGTAAATTTTTAGCGAAAGAAGAAAAAATACATATATCTTCGTCCTATATACCGACAAACTATATACTCCCGTCTATTATAGCAGCGTATAAGCTTGCTAATCCTCACATTGAATTTTTTGTGTCGTTGGGCAATGTGAAATCTGTGGAAGATCAAGTTCTTAATTATGAAGTAGATTTTGGTTTTGTCGTACAAAATAAAATTGGTCATCCTGATTTACAGTTTGAAAAAATAGTAGATATCCCGTTTTGGTTTGTTGTTCACCCATCACATTCTTTAGCAAATCAAACTGTCTCCATTTATGAATTATCGAAGGAGGACTTTATTTATCGGGAACGAGGAAGCTCGACACTTGATTTATTGGAGTCGGTTTTTTACACGTTTAACGGTCCATTACCTAAATTAGGACTTCAAATGCAGGGCTTACATGAATCGATTAAAGTAGTAGAAGCAGGGTACGGTATGACTTTAGCACCGTCCTACAGTGTGACGGAAAGTATAGCAAATGGGAAACTAGCTCGGGTATATGTAGAACATGCAGATATTCAGCAAAGTTTATTTATTTGTACACGCAAATCAGATATAGAAGAGCATCCATTTATTCAGTATTTAAAAGATCATTTAAACACTATAAATTAACTAACTTAAATGCAATAGAACCAAAATCGGGAACAAGCATTAGAATGTTTATTCTCGATTTTTGCATATAATTTCTCTACTTTTTTATTTCCATTCCTTGTAATAATAATATATAGTAATTGTACTCAAACACAGTGAGTAATTTAATTCTTTAGTATTTAGGAGGATATCATGGGAAGATTAGTTCATTTTGAAATTCATGTAAGTGACATGGAACGTGCAAAGAAATTTTATGGAGAGGTATTCGGATGGTCATTTCAAGATTGGAGTGATTATGCAGGAATGCCTTACTTTGGAGCAGTGACTGGCAATGAAGACGAGCATGGAATCGATGGTGCTTTAATGCAACGTCAAGGTCCTTCTCCGGAACCGAACCAGGCCTTAAACGGATTTGCTTGTACAATGGGTGTGGAAAATTACGATGTAACAGAGGCTAAAATTCTTGAGAATGGTGGCACAGTGGCAATGCCGAAATATGCTCTTCCTGGAATGGCGTGGCAGGGATACTATATTGATACTGAAGGCAATATATTCGGAATTCATCAGCCTGACAAAAATGCAAAATAGCATTTGCTAAGATCAATAAAATTTACAGTCATAAGACACTCAATTGATTTGACTTTAACTACATTAAAAGACCTGAGTTTGGTATTGTACCAGCGTAGGTCTTTTAATTTTTGCCTGCATTCGTTTATGAATATATGATGGATAGGAAACAGGACGCTTGGGACTAAAACCAAGCGTTTAGCCTTTAGATACAATAACAAAGTCACTTCGAGTTGGCGCTTTCTTCGGGCTAAAAAATCCTATGTATGCTGATGCTCAGCAATTGTTTTTAAAAAACATTCCATCGAATTTGTCATATATGCATCTTTTCGTCGAATAAAGACGGTTGAAATCGTACCGTATTTTTTAGGAATTGGATGACAATAAACCTTGCCTGTTGTAGAAAGATGTTCTGCAGCCGATTGTGGTACAAGTGTAACGCCAAGACCAATGGCAACACTGTTCAAAATTGTCTCTAATATATTAAATTCCATGATTCTTTTTGGCAGTAAACCTTCATCTTTGAGCCAGAGTTCTAGCTTGGAACGATATCCGCAACCTTGATTAGAAACAAGGATTGGTGTAGACGTAAATTCCTCGATACGAAATAATTTGTTTTGTGATAGGAGAACGAGGTTTTCGGTAAATACATCATATTGTTCTAAAACTGGATGTTTAATCGGTCCAGTTATAAAAGCGCCATCTAATTGATGATCCGCTACTTCTTTAATAAGTTCCTCAGTTAAACCAGCTTGTAATGTTAAGTCTACATTCGGATAGCCCTTATAGTAAGACGCTAGAATAGTTGGTAATATACTCACTGTTTCGACTGTACCGATTTTTAAAGTACCAGTCGGTGTATCACTATCTAAAAAGACCTGTTTCATTTCTTCGACATCCAGCAATATTTTATTCACGTAAACAAGCATTTTTCGCCCTTCTGGATTTAATGTCATCCCTTTTTTATGGCGATAAAAAAGCGGCGTTTGGAGTTCTTTTTCTAATAGCTTAATACGTGCAGTTACATTGGATTGTACATAATTTAATTCTTTTGCAGCATGGCTGACGCTCCCGTAATTTGCAACGCTTTTGAAAATCTGTAAATCTCGTAGTTCCATTGAGTATACCCCCTTAAAAACTATCATTATAAATGATAGTTAATATCACTTTCAATCATTTTACGTGATGTATTTTCTTTTTTATAATTCTCATTGTGAATTTCATAGAAGTTGTATAGAAACGAGGAAAAAAACAGTGAGAAAAAGTAAAATAATAATAGGCATGCTAGCATGTTTAATTGCAAGTATGTCGTGGGGAGCCATGTTTCCAGTTGCAGATCATGCACTTGAATATATAAATCCATTCTATTTTTCAATTATTCGATATGGGGCAGTATCGATTGTATTAGTCATTTTATTATGGATGAAAGAAGGAAAAAAAGCGTTTCGCTTAGAGGGGAAAGGTAAGCTACTCGTCTTTTTGGGGATTATGGCATTTACTGTTTACAACGTGCTTGTTTTCTTAGGTCAGATGTTAATGGGGAAATCTGGCGTTATGGTGGCATCGATTATGGAAGCACTCATGCCGATGATTTCGATTGCTATTCTCTGGGGATATAAACAAGTGAAACCGAAGAAGTATATGATTAGCAGCATGATCATTGCTTTTATTGGAGCTATTTTTGTTATTACAAAAGGCGATATGAGTTTCTTTCTTACACTGAAACATAATCTAGTTCCGCTAGCATTCATTTTAATTGGAGTTGTAGGTTGGGTTATTTATACAATGGGCGGTCAAACATTTAATGATTGGTCAACTCTCCGCTATTCTACATTAACATGTGTATTTGGCACAGCTGTAACAGGTATCATCACAATGATCATCACGATGCAAGGGTATGTTTCAGTCCCAAGTATGGAAACGATTTTTGTTATTAAATATGATTTATTGTTTATGATGACACTGCCAGGTATTGTAGCATTGCTTACTTGGAATTATGGTGTGAAAATCCTATCATCCATTAATGGAATTTTATTCATTAATTTCGTTCCAATTACTACATTGGTCATTATGATGATACAAGGATATAAAATAACAGTCTTTGATATAGCAGGGACTCTACTTGTAATTTCAGCTCTTATTTGGAATAACATATGTCAGCGTAGAGAAGAAACCATGAAACCACAGGTTATACAAGAGGAAGAAAAATTACGGCAGGCTGTCTAATATTAGAAGAATTATGATTTTCTTTGCTGGCGCAATTAACTTCTAAGCATGTAGTAATTAAAATAGATTAAGCTTTTTTATAAAGAGCGTGTTTTAATCGGTTATCGATTTAAAACACGCTCTTTATTTTGTTCATTTATCATCAAGGTTAATTAATGCCCAAGACAAGGGGTAGGACATTAGTGTGGAAAATTAGTATCTAGGCCAATATACAGGATTTATTCAGATGGTAGAAACTATTGGAAATACAGGTTTATAATTGATGAGCGATATCAAGGGTGTGGCTATGGCAAGAGAACAATGAAGTTGATTGTTCAAGACATCCAGAGTAGAGATGATTGCACTGATGTCATATGGCTTGGATATCAGCCAAACAATGAGCAAGGTATACTAGTGTGGGTTTTGAAGAAGCCCGAATGGCTCCTTGGAGAGAAATGTTAGCAAAGTATAGTTTTCGTTAAAATTTCTAAGAGAGTAATAAAAAGAATGTAACTACGCTGGGGATGCCCTAAAAGTCTGCAAATGACTTTTGGGACATCCCTCTTTCTTTAGAAAAATTTTAGAAACTGTTTCTGAAGAACTACTCATTAAAAAAAATGTAGTAATTTAGGTTGATTTACTCAATTGTATTTTTTTGTCGATTTTTTGTTCAAAAATATCGAAATATGTCGTAATATATTGTGAATAGTATGAAAAATAAATTTTCTAATGTTATTGGGAGGGGCTAAAAGCAGGGGAATTCATTATTATTTTTAAGTAGGTTATCAGAAAAACGAAGAGAAAAGTCAATATAATGAAAACATAGGATTAAACAAGACAAGCAGGTTAGCTCCATGTTGTAAATAAACATGGAGGCTCGCACCTTTGATAATGTACGATTCATTGTCTTTCATTAAAATGTGCACTAAAAATTGAATTTAAAAAGGAGCGTATTAACCATGCTACGCAATCTATCTATATTTAAAAAGTTAGTCCTATTAATGTTTATAGCCATTTTAACAGTTGGTATTATTCAAGTGAATGGATATATCACGATGAAATCTTTGGAGAATAATACAGAGAATATTTTTAAAAACCGTCTAGAACCAAGTATAGTTTTGACTGATTATAGGCTTAATAATCGGGTCATTATATCAAATATGTATCGTTCTTTCCTTTCTACAGATGAATCAACTATTAAACAAATTAATAATGAAGTAATGCATGCTTTTGAAGAGAATGAAAAGAATCTTCAAATACTTAAAGAAGCCAATTTAAAATCGGATGAGGACAAAATAATAAATGAATTGGTTCAGCAATTTCCAAACTTTAAAGAAAGTATGGAGAAAGTCTTTCAACTAAGTCTTGCCAATAAGAATGAGGAAGCAATAAATCTCTTTAATTCAAGTGCTAAGCCTGTATTTGACGAAATTATGTCAAAAGGTTTGGAGCTGACAAAATTGAATAAAAAATATGCAAGTACATTGAATATGGAAAGTAAAGCTGAGGCAAGTAAAGGTATCACGATCTCCCTAATCATTTCAATTGTATTAGGAATTCTGTTTGTTGCAATCGGTTTTATAGGTGTACGAAAATATATAATTTCTCCAATTGAAAAATTAAAATTTGCTGTTCAACGAGCGGAAGCAGGAGAACTAAATTTTAGTGTAGACTATGATTCAAAGGATGAACTAGGAGTCTTAACGTCTTCATTTAGCCATATGATTGCTCAATTACGAGATCTAATTGGTCAGGTGAAACAATCATCCGAACAGATGGCAGCATTTTCGGTTGAGCTTTCGGCAAGTGCGGAACAAACGAGTGAGGCAAGTGAGCATATCGCGTCTGTTACGTTAGAGGTGGCAAGCGGCTCGGACGATCAAGTTAGAACAATTATAGAAACATCAGATGTTGTTAATCATATGGTACAAGATGTTCAAACAATAGCTAGAAATTCTACTAACGTTTCAGAGGCTGCTATCCAAGCAGAACAACTTTCAGTGGATGGAAATGATATTATTAAAACCGCTGTTCAACAAATGAACTCCATTCAAACTTCTATTGGTAGTCTAAGTAATGTAATTAGTGGTTTAGGTGAGCGTTCGGCAGAGATTGGACAAATCGTTGAAGTTATTACAGGCATTGCAGCACAAACCAATCTACTGGCACTAAATGCAGCGATTGAAGCGGCAAGAGCAGGAGAACACGGAAAAGGCTTTGCGGTCGTTTCGGAAGAAGTGCGAAAATTGGCCGAAGAATCTTCTGTATCGGCACAGAGAATCTCTGAGTTAATTACAGGAATTCAAACTGAAACGAATAGAGCGGTAGATTCTATGCAATTCACAACGAATGAAGTGGAAACAGGTATTAACAATGTAAACATCGCAGGTGAATCCTTTAAAAAAATTCAACATGCCATCAATGAGGTATCTGTTCAAATTCAAGGGGTGTCTTCATCAGTACAACAGATGGTTACAGGAGTTAATCAAATGACCAAATCTATGGAACAAATCAATGGAATTGCCCAAAGTTCTGCAGAAGGAACACAAAATATTTCAGCGGCTACAGAAGAACAGTTAGCCTCCATGCAAGAAATTACAGCATCTACTTCTGCACTTTCTAAAATGGCGGAAGACTTACAAGAAAAAACGAATATGTTCGAAGTATAATGATGACGAATTGTCCTATTAAGTGTGAAAGTGCAGCCCAGAGGTAAGGAGGCTGTTCAAAAAAAACTGTTATCTAAGGATAGCAGTTTTTTTGTTTACGTATGGGGTAAACCCTGTCATAAATTTCGTATTATTAACTACAATAACAAAAAGTGGATTTTCAGAAACTTAAAGCGCCACATAGTAGTAAATGTTTTATTTTGAAAATTCGATAACTTTGTTGTGTCACATTGAACACACTTTTTATTTTTGCTATAGTGTTTGGAAAATTGGAGAAAGGGGAGCGATATCATGATGGGAATTTTAGATTTAGAACGGTTTACAAGTTTATCAAATGAACAGTGTGAAATTATTTTAGGTATGGCTGAAAACCTTCAAATAATAGCTGATCTTTCCCAAGCAGATATTTTTATAGATTGTCTTTTGGAAGAAGATAACGCCTCTTTAATTGTAGCTGAGGCAAAGCCTACTACTATAGTATCTTTGTATAAAAATAGTATGTTAGGGCAAATTGCATATGAAGAGATGGAGCCGGGTGTTTTATTTAGTTTAAAAACTGGGAAACCACTTTTTGGATCAAGAGGCATTACCGAAGAGCGCGGAATCATGCAACAAGATATTGTTCCTATAAAAGACCTGCATGGGGAGACCATTGCGGTATTAATTAAAGAAAGAGATATCTCACAGGTAGCGCAGAATGAAAAAAATATAGAGCAGTTTATGAAAGCGGCTAATAGTGAAGACAAGCAACGTGTATTTCAATCCTTTGTCGTTCAGGAAATTCATCATCGCGTTAAAAATAATTTACAGGTAATTTCCAGTTTGCTACGGTTACAAATGCAACGTTCTCACTCGGTAGAAGTAACTGAGGTATTCCACGATAGTATATCTCGTATATCTAGTATGGCTTTAGTGCATGATTATTTGGCTCAGCGTGGAATTGATGAAGCAGATATTAAACTTTTAATACAACAAATTTCTACTTTATTAGTTTCCTCGTCCATTATTCCAGGTCAACATATTACTGTGTCTGTAGAAGGGGAATCTGTATGCTGTCCTTCAGATCAAGCAACAGCCGTAGCACTGATTGTTAATGAGTTAGTTCAAAATAGCATTAAGCATACCTTTCCTTCACGAAATTACGGGAAAATTGCTTTAAATTTGAGGCAACGAAAGCAAATGGTTACGATTACAGTAACGGATGATGGATGTGGAATTGGTGATTCTTTTTCTTTAGGTGATATATCATCTTTAGGATTACAGCTTGTAGAAATGTTAGTTGAAGAGAAGCTACAAGGAGTTTTTTCACTCCCTATTCCTGAGGAAGGGACAAAAGTTTCAATAACCTTTCCGATAGTATCTACCGTAGTTAATACTAAATGACACTAGGTCTCCTAATTAAAGCTTTAGTTAAACAGTTACAAGTTTTTTAAATCTTGAGGAATTGTATATTTTAAAATAAATATCATTTTTAATTGATGTTGTTATTGTTTTCGAACTATTTACAAAATATTTGCTAGTAGTGTAGAATGAATTAAAATAATAACTGAGGCAAAGGCGCCTTTCACGCCCGAAGAAAATTTCTTCAGGGATATGTGAAAGCGCTTTTTTTCGTTTGATTGCAATCTTTAGCATATAAAAAGGGGTGTTAAATGATGAAATTGTCCTGTGTGGTAAAAGGAACTCATTATACGTTTTCGTCGGTAAGGGAGGTACTTGCAAAAGCAAGTGAAGCGAAATCTGGCGATGTGATGGCGCGTGTAGCAGCGGTATCATCACTTGAGCGCATGGCAGCTAAAGTAGTACTTAGTGAGATGCAGCTGAAAGAAATTTATGAGAATCCGGTTATTCCGTATGAGATCGATGAAGTAACACGTTTGATTTATGATGATATAAGCGACACGATTTACAAGGATATTCAAAGTTGGACTGTCGGTGAACTGAGAAATTATATTCTGTCATCTGATACAGGTAGAGATCAATTATTGAAACTTTCTAGGGGACTAACGAGTGAAATGATTTCAGCTGTTGCCAAGCTGATGTCAAGCATTGATCTTGTTCTTGCTTCACAGAAAATGAAATATCAAGCACATTGTAATACTACAATTGGAGAGCTTGGTCGCTTAGCATTTCGTTGTCAGCCCAATCATCCAAATGATGTTCCAGAAGGAATTTTGTATTCAATCAAGGAAGGGTTGTCCTACGGAGCAGGTGATGCCGTAATCGGAATAAATCCGAATGTGGATACGGTTGAATCCGTCAAAAAACTATTGACACTTTCGCATGAATTTATTGAGAAATGGCAAATTCCAACACAAAATTGTGTTTTGGCCCATATAACAACACAAATGGAAGCTTTAAAGCAAGGGGCACCTATCGCTCTTATGTTTCAAAGTTTAGCAGGTACACAAAAAGGGAATGAAGCATTCGGTATATCTAAAAAAATTATTGATGAGGGCTATGAAATGATGGCTCGATATGGTACATCTGCAGGTCCAAACTTTATGTATTTTGAAACAGGACAAGGTTCGGAGGTATCTTTAAATGCTGATTTTGGGGTAGATATGCAAACCCTTGAATCGAGAAGCTACGGTTTTGCACGTCACTGGAAACCTTTCATGGTGAATACTGTTTCTGGTTTTATTGGACCGGAGACACTTTATGATGGCCGCCAATTAATAAGAGCGGATCTTGAAGATGGATTTATGGGGAAATTACATGGTTTACCAATGGGTATTGCTCCCACTTATACAAATCATATGGATGCCGATCAAAATGATCAGGAAGTTGCCGGTATCATAACGGCAGTAGCAGGAGCTAATTTTTACATGGGAGTACCAGGTGGAGATGATGTCATGCTGAATTATCAAGATACAAGCTATCACGATGATGCTAGTTTGCGTGAGATTCTGGGCTTACGACCACTTCGGGAATTTGAAAAGTGGTTGGAGAAAATGGGCCTAATGGAAAATGGAAAGTTGACGAAACGAGCGGGAGATTTATCAATTTTTGATTGAGAAGGGAGGAGTAAAATGGATATTCAAGAAATTGTTCAAAGAGTAGTGGAAGAAGTAAAGAAAAACATGAATTCGCCAAAAACTGAAACCAATCAAAATAAAGAAGAAATTATATATTTTCCGGAAGAACGTATAGAAGGGGTAGAGGAGCCGCATAACGCTGCATCTATTGAGCGGGCGCAAAGTATTACACCTGCGCGTATTGGTATTGGTCGAACTGGGACGCGTATGTTGACGACAAGCTATTTACAATTTTTAATTGATCATGCAGCTGCACAGGATGCTGTATTAAGAGATGTAAGTGATGATTTTCTTCAACAAATGGATTTACACAAGCTAGAAACAAAAGCCTGTGATATGAAAACTTACTTAATGGATTTAGATGCCGGTCGAAAGTTATCGGATGAATCTATTAAGTATCTTGAAAAGAACGGCGATAAAGGCAAAGAGGTTCAAATTATTGTTTGTGATGGATTGAGCTCCTTTGCGGTAGAAGCAAATGTAGTTGATTTACTGCCGGCTTTAATACAAGGCCTAAAATTAAAAAATATAAGTGTCGCAAAGCCGTTTTTTATTAAGCGAGGGCGTGTATGGGTGCAAGATGAAGTAGCTGCTATTGTTAATTGTGACCTTGTCATTTCATTGATTGGTGAAAGGCCAGGTCTAAATACAGATGAAAGCTTGAGCGCATACATGATTTATAGGCCTAATGAAAAAACAGTTGAAGCTGATCGGACGGTCATTTCAAATATCCATAAAGATGGATTGACTTCAGTTGAAGCTGGTGCCTATCTATCTGATTTAATTGAACAAATGCTTCATGCAAAGTGTTCAGGAGTTACTTTTGCTCAACAAAGAAATTTAACTTCTTTCAGCTGAAATCTCCCACCACTATAGGTAGTGAGATGAATGCGGCGTAAAGTTACTTTTCAATGGGTCCAGAAAGGTTGTGATGTTTTATGAAAAAACGGATTCTGATTGCTGAAGACGAGCCAATTATTAGACTGGACTTAAAAATGATGCTTCGGACTAACGGCTATGAGGTAGTCGGGGAAGCAGGAGATGGGGATCGAGCGATTGAACTCGCTTTTAAGTTAAAGCCAGATCTTGTGTTAATGGATATTGAAATGCCAAAAATTAATGGTTTAAAAGCAAGCGAGGTTATTGGTCGACAGCTAGATATACCAGTGTTATTGATTACTGCATACAGTCAAAAAGAATTTGTAGAAAAGTCTAAGCAAGATAATATTATGGGGTATCTAGTTAAACCCGTTTCTGAAGCTAGCTTAATTCCAGCAGTGATGATTGCACTTCAACAAGCTAAGAGGACACAGACGCTAAAACAATCTTTACAACTAACACACGAAAAAATTCAAAAGCGCAAGATGATTGAGCGAGCAAAAGGGCAACTTGATGGGAAGTAATTATCTAGGCTGTAGATATTTACATTAACCCAAAGTATTAATGGATTTTAGTTGTTGATCTTGTTAAAATATCTGTTAAATTTATGGAAAATTCTGAAATTTATATTTAATAAATACCGTAGACAGTTATATTTCACTCATCTTAAAAGAAATTGTCGTTTAACACTTCTACCATAAATACCGAAATTATAAGGGGCATGGTCACTCATTTGAAAAATAATGAGTGACTTTTTTAAAAATGACGGATTGTAATATTAAGTGCAACACCCAGAAATCAATATAAAGGAAGCCCATAACGACCCCGTGTAGAATGTAGTTACCACACCAACATTCAAACGGAGGAATCGTTATGAGCTATACCCATCTTACCATATCAGAACGTGTAAAAATAGAAACATACCTGGAACTTGATTATCCGATTCGTAAAATAGCGAAACTCTTAAATCGTCAACCTTCTACGATTTCCAGAGAAATAAAACGCCACGCCGGTAGTACAGCTGACGAAGCACAAGTACGTTACCACCAAAATAAATCCAACTGTGGTGCCAAGTATGTACGCCAAAAGTAAAAGAAGCTGTTCAAGAAAAGTTGTGGGCTACTTGGTCGATGACAAAGATTCTATATAACAATGTTTTTCAGGTGAAGAAATTAGAAATTATTGTTGATATTTATTATAGAAAGAAGGAATTAGTTTAAAATTTACTTTTGAACTAGGAGTTAATACTACGCAAGACAAAATTTGGTCATTATACGCAAATATAAATGAATGGTTTAAGTGGGAATCAGACTTAAAAGATATTTCACTAAAAGGTGAGTTTGTAAAACGAAGCACTGGAACTATAAGAGATAGGAAAGAGCGCTCACCCTTTCCTATCTCCTTAAAGGTATTTTTTCAATTGATTTGGAGAGAAAGTTAGTTGAAAACTGCTTTTCAATATTTTAGTTTAATTGGTCCATTAATTTAAACTTTACATTAGGATATATTTTATAATACATTTTCTTTTCTATTAATTTATGTGCAATTACAATAGAAGCAAATACAAAAGCGTACAGAATAAACGCCCATGGATAAGCTAAAAACCAATCAAGTACATTTTTAAAGATATCCCCTCGATCTATTACTTTTAACTTTCCTAATATCATATAAACAATAAAGACAACGATTGGTAATGCAATAACACCCGAGATAATGTTTAAAGATCGTTTTTTATTCCGAGCTTCAATAAAAGTAGGTTCATTTAAATATTCACTAACCTCCACCACTTGTTTTTCAAAGGTATCTTCACTTTTAATAGGTAAGTTATAATCATTAATTATTTTGTGAAGCTGTTTAAGTTCTTCCGCGCTAGAAAAAAATTCAACCATCGTTTTTCCGTAATTCAGTTTCCTCACTTCTTTCTCATTTAAAAATTTTTAGTGTATAGTACCATAAATGAAAGGTTGTTTCGATTTGTATGTCGATTGGGTTTTACCGAATTTTATCATTATTGTTTTTGATTAGTTTTTCATTTAGCCATAAACAAAGTTAAAAATGAAGAGGTCCGGCTACAACCCGGAGGCTAACGCTTTTCCATAAACGCCAAGCACGGTAATCATGCCAAGTGATGTTAAGATTTTTTGCATCATTATCCTCCTGGGTCAGATTCAAGTCATGAGGCCAACATAGATGAGTTCCGCCGGATTGGCCGGATGTTGTCCGAGTCCGATGTGGTCCCCGGCCAGTGGCACCTGTAATTTGGATACAAGCGTTTCGAGCGTTTTCGTATAACGGCTACCACGGGTTTCCGTCACCTCCAGCTCCAAAATAACAACAGGTTCAAAATTAATCAGTTTTCCGGTATCGCGTACCGAAAGGACGATAGCGGTAGCAGTGATAGGAACGGAACCTCCCGCGGCCATCTGCGCTTGCCTAGTCTGTTCAATGCTTTGATTTATGGCTTCGCGATGCTGCTTGGGGATGAGTCCCTTCATCATCATGCCGCTTAAGCCTTTATTTAATAATTGATCCGCTTTTTCCAAATTGTCCTGTGCATGTTTCTTTTTACTGAACCAGCCCATATGTTAAGCACCTCGCTACAATCGTATTTTTGAGTTCATCGATGTCTCTATCACAATTGTAAACAGTGGATGGAAAGGCGACAACGGGTTTGAAGGGATACAATATGGTGGCGGTAATCAACGGTTTTACTTCCGGTTTAAGGAGTAAATTTTGCGAAGATCCACCCTTTACTGCAATAAAAAGCGGAAAATCCGCCTTTAAACGTTTGGGACAGCCCATTCGTATTGCGGTTTTCCGACTGAAATCCGGTTTATTATTTGCTCCGTAGAAGGTAAACTAGCTTCTTGTAATAGGCAGCTGATTCCTTGTATTTTCTGGCATCCTCAGAGACGACGGCAAGCGACTCATATAGAGTCTCCAAGCGGTTGGTTTGCTGAATGGACTCAAAATAAGGTAAACAGGCCATGGCATGCTCCATTGAACGTTCGAACTGCCCCTGCGCAAACGAGAGTTGGCTTTGGTAGAATTGCAACGACATTTGTTGATCGGTTGTTTCGGCGCTGCTTTCAAGCTCCTTGATCATCTGCGGGAGCAATGCCCATTGCTTTTGGTTTAGTTCCAACTCGCAGCGGTAAATATCGAGCAGCGGTTGGAACTTCTGTCTAATTTCTTCTGGTTCGTGCCGAATCATTTCTTTAAAGCGGTCAATCTCCAATGCGGCTTTGTCATATTCGCCTAGCAGCGTTTGCATGATAATTCGGTTGTTCATTATGGATGTCATCATTTCGCCCTGATTGGAGGTGTAAACCAAATGTGCTTCCGCCATGGATAAGGCTAGCAGCGCTTCCTGAACAAGTCCGACCGTAAACTGATAACCGCTGTAGGTGAGATACAACCCGCTCAAACGGTGAAAGAGCCTTTGTTCATAGACATGCTTCATCATTTGCTCAAACGTCTGTTTCGCCTGATCATACTGTTTCAAATAGATAAAGGCCTCAAGCATGAAATTATGCGCCGTCAGCCATGGCTCGCTGCCTGGAGCGAGCAGTTCCGCAAGTTTTCGTGCTTGAAGCAGTGCCTCGTGGTAATGGTGTTTGGATCTGAAAAGTTGGATTTTATAATAAAACATCGCTTTTTTGGCTGGTAGGGGCAGATCATTGTCGTCAGGACGCCCGTATTTATCCAAGTAATAATTCAAATAGTTCCGGTGCAAATAATCATGAGCTACCGCGTCATTAAGCTGCTGGTAATATACGGCTTTCATTAAGGCTGTGGTCAACTCAACGGTTAAAGCATCGTCGCGGTCCGGCAGATCGTTAACCTGCTGTTCATCGATGGATGCAGTGGATTGGGATAACATTTCGAAAATGCTCTCTGCCTTTGCCAATGTATCCGGCGATTGAGATGAAGCCTGCAGCAAATAAGCAGGAGAGACGCTGAGACGGGAGGCTATATGTTCAGCCAAATCAGCGGCAAGAGTGTAACGCTCTGCGAGGATATTGGCAAAATGGGTTTGCGTCAGTAAACCTTCAACCAGCTCTTTGCGGGTGATGTTTTTCTTTTTGCACAAAAAATCGATTCGTTCTTTTAACATAGGGCGTAGAAATCTCCTTTCCGCGAAAGTTCCGTAAAAGTATACCATGAATATATAGAAAAAAAGGCTTAGAATAAGGATAAATGGGTGGAAATGCCCGCTATCGGGCACATCGATGGTCCCTCGTATGAAAATCATTCATTATACCAATTTATGGGGAAGTTGGACTTTATTCTATAGATGAAAGTAATGGTAATCATACTTGTCTCTTTATTATTTTACCTTTTATCATAAATTCGCAGTTTGTTATATTAAAAAAATATATTTGATAAAACTATAATAATACATTAAAGAGAGCATGGTTTTTATTCATGAAAAGACATGCTCTCTCTTAATAGAATGTTCACATCTGAGGCCCACGCCAAAAGTTGTGGATGATATTTGTTAAAAGTATGCCGTGTATATAGGGATCGACGCCCCCAGGAAAGCGACCAGTCGGAACGAAAATCAAAGCACAGTTTAACTGCATATTCTGCAAATAATGATGCTGTCGTTGGTTTGCTAAATCCGCTTCGCTAGAATACGTTAAAAAAGGTATTCGCATTAATGCTATTTGTCCAGGCGGTGTTCAAACAGCGTTAACAAATAGTGTTACGGAAATGTTTGAAACAACTGGCTATATTCCAGATGAACTTCCGAACATGTGAATGGGACGTTATGCATGTTAGCAGAAATGGTTGCTTTCTTAGCATCTGAACGGGCAGGAGCAATAGTTCTTGTTGATGATGGTTTAACTTTATAATAAGAAAAATCCCGAATATTGAACGTTATTCGGGATTTTTTTTCTTATCTTATGTTTTTAATTTATCCTAAAGCTTTCTATTAAACATAGTAGCGTGTTTTAATCAGTTTTCGGTTTAAAACACGCTCTTAAACTATGCTATTTTCTTTTGTTTGGATACAGGAATAGTGCGATTTAAAATACTGTTGGCTATCATTCCGATCATAATAATGATCATTCCGATTAAAGATACTCCAACTGGCCAAGAACCGTTTAAAAAAAGGATTTCACCAAGAACAGTAAAAATCATTGTTCCTGCTTGTGTTGCCTCCACTGCCCCTAACAAAGACAGGTTATTTTTCGCTAAGTCAGTAGCGAAGAAAAATGTCATTGTGGCGATAACACCCGAACATAATGCTAATAAGAAACCTTGCATCATTTGCCCAGATGTTGGTATGCCAGTTGTAGTCCAACCATAAATCGCTAATATAATACTGACAGGAAGGCTACCAATTGCCATGCCTAACACGCGTTGAAATGTATCTAAGCGACCAGCAACGACTTCCATCATTTTTCTATTACCGAAAGGATATAAGAATGCAGCGATAACTACAGGGAGGAAGCCAGATAAAAATTGAGAAACAGTAATGTCTCCAGCTTCTGTTAATTGCATACAAATGACACCCGTTAAAATAAATAAGGAAACGAGTAAGCTTCGCATAGGAATTTTACCGCGAACTCGTTTAACTCCTGACTTTGTCTCCAATGTAATAAAAAATAACGGAGATAATAGCAAACCAGCTAAAATGGTTATTTGCCATGTACCTGCGACGAGCCATGCAGGACTAAATACAGCAGCATAGCTTAATAAGGAATAAAATCCTACCCCGGCTATTGTGCCATAACCAAGCCATGCCAAAGGGTGTTTACCCATTTCTACCCATAGTTGACGAAGGTTTTTGCGAAATAGGACGATAAAGAATAAAATGGGTAAAGCGAATAAAAATCGGAAGGAAGCAGTCCAAGCCCAGCTTGTTCCTGATACGTTCATAACTCGATTTATAATAAATGTAGCTGAAAAAAACGCAGATGATAAAATACCTAATAAGATAGCACGCATTTCGTTCGCTCCTTTCTAAATATATATTATAATATAATTATTTATATAAAAAGTAAACTATAATATACTAAAGGTGGGGTTCATATGAAAGAACAAGAGGATATGCAAACAAAAGAAGTTATTTTGCAAGTTGGTCAACTGTTACGACAAATACGAAATGAACAGAAATTAAGTTTAGAAGAGTTAGCGAAAAAAACAGGTGTTAGTAAATTAACGTTAGGGAAAATTGAGAGAGGAGAAACGAATCCTACATTAGGTGTCATTTGGAAGATTACGAAAGGATTATCTATTCCGCTGTCACGGCTTATGGTGATAGAAGATATAGTAAATGTTGCACGTTGCGGAGAGGGATTTACGATAGAAGAAAATCAAATGTGGCGATTAGAAACTATATTTCGTTACAAAAAAGAAACTGGGATGGAAATGCATCGTGCTTGTTTGCAACCGAATAGCATATATGAGGCAGAACCTCATCATGAAGGAGCTATTGAATTTGTAACAGTAATGAAAGGGAAAATTTCGATTCAAGTTGGACAAGAAATGTACGAATTAAACGAATTTGATTCTATTCAATTTGAAGCAAATCGACAGCATAGCTATGAAAACACGGGGAATGAAGTAGCAGTTCTCCATTTAACAATGAAATATTTATCTTGAAATAAGGTATCACGCTTGAGTAGCTGGAAGAGGAATTGACAGAACCAGTGGAATTAAGTGTTTCAATGAAAAAAGCAGTGGGATTCAGCAAAGCAAGTATGTCTTACTGACAATTTATGAGAGATTTGCTACAGGGCACTTGCTAACCAACAACTCCTTTTAGTGCAAATAGCCAAAATGGGTGGAGAAAAATATTGTGTTTTTCTCCACAGTCTATTTCTGTTTAACTTTCATCAAATGCTTTGCAACGGCTTCCATCAAGGTATAAAAATCGTGATCTATTGTTGAGCACGAAAAGTGGCTAGCACAGTTTTAGTTAAGATGTTTGTGCCGATTTCAAGAGCATCTGTATCAAAGCTCATATAAGGATGATGGAGTCCAGGAGCGAGGTTACAGCCTAGGCCAATCATCGTTGCTTTTAAATGTGGTTTCTTGATTGTGTAAAAATGAAAATCGTCCCCACCAGAGGTGATGAGTGTGGGTATGATATTTTCTTCGCCAATAACTTCGGTAATGCCTGTGCGTGCAAATTGAATAGCTTGCTCGTTTTGAACAGCAGCAGGCATGGCTGTTATGGTGCTATAATGAATACTTGCCCCCAAGGTTGTACGTACACCGTCAATGATTTGTTTGAATTTTTGTACCAACTCCTGCATCGCTTCATTCGTTTGTGCACGTAAATCTAGTCCGAATTGTCCATTCCCGGGAATAATATTTCGACTGTCACCTCCAGCACGAATATAGGTCATTTTGATAGAATGTGGTATTTGCGGATCAATGCGAATTTGATTTAACTGTTCATTGATCGTCGTCATAACATCTATAGCATTGACCGTCAAATGAGGGCGTGCACCGTGACTATCGACTCCTTGTACCTGCCCATCAATCATTTGACCTGCGCCATGTATAATAACTGGTGATGCTACACCAAATGGGATTTCTTGGATTGGCCGTAGGTGGATGCCATATAGGTATTCCACATCCTCCACAATACCTTTCTCAATCATTTCCAAAGCGCCAGTACCTTTTTCTTCTGCCGGTTGAAAAACGAGGCGTAGCGTACCTTTGAAATTTTCATGCTGCATACATTTTGCAACACCAAGGACCATACTCATATGAGCATCGTGACCACATGAGTGATTCGCTTTAAAACAGCCATCAACTTCCTGCCATAGTGCATCAATATCTGCACGGACCGCTACTATAGGCTGGCCTTGGCCAAGGTCTGCATAAAGCCCTGTACAATCATTAAAAGTAGTCACCTTATAGCCTAGGTCACTGAGTACTTCTTTCAAATATTGGGTTGTATTTACCTCTTTCCAGCTTACTTCTGCATTTTCATGTAAGTAATGAAAATGTTGTAATAGTTCTTGCTTAATTTTCATGATGTAATCCCTCATTCCAAAATAGGTCTTTATAAGTAGTCTCATATTGTTGCTTTTGTTTTTCATATTGCTCAGGATAGTCTTGAATCATTTGATGCAATATTGTATTCAATAACGAGGAAATGACAGGACCAGAGTCAATTGTAGACATATGTGACATCTTAGTAATAAAAGTCGAATCAGCAATTTGAGTTATGGGAGCTATATCTGAATCTGTGATGCCCACCACATAAACTCCACGTTCCTTTAATTCCTGCGTAATTTCAAGCGTATGTTTCATATAACGATTAAAAGAAAAGGTAACAACGACACTATTTTCATCTAAGTTATTAATGTAAGAAAAATCATCCATATATAAATTTAAAATTCGACTATTCCCTCTTATTGTATTCAATGTGAAGCTAAACCAATGTGCAAAACCATAAGAGGCTGCACTCCCTAATACAACAATCTCCCTTGCAAGAGCAATTTTTTTAACGACCGTTTTAAACATTTCAGGGTCTATATTTTCAGCCGTTTTTTTTATATTGATTTGATCACGAATCATAACTTCTTCAATACCTGTATGATCAGTTTGCTCTGCAAATGTGTGTGAAAAGCTCATCAATGAATTTTTTAAATCAAAAATAGAATCCTGTACTTCATTTTGTAAATCAGTAAAACTCCCATAATTGATGGCATAAACAAATCGAATCACACTTGTTTCACTAACTCCAATCATGTTGGCGATTTTCGTCGCAGAGTTTGAAGCAAATAGCTTCGGATCTTCTTTCAAAAAGAGTGCAACACGTTTTAATGTAGGGGACAAATCATCAAATTTTTCTTGTATTTTAGCTTCGTATGCGTACAAGCCGATACCTCCTTTAGTAGTGAAGGAAATTCTTTTTTTTTCTAAAAAAATAAGCGTTTACTTTATTATAGCATATTCAAAATAAACTTTATTTTCAATATTTTCAGAAAAATAATTGAATTTTTTGAATAGTTTTGTTAGCTTAATATATATATATTGAAGTGTTCACTTTAAATTTTTAGGAAATAAAGTGAATACTTCTAATGATCTAACATCATAAAATCTTGGGGGGATTGACATGAAAAAAGCAAATTGGTTATTTGTAATGTTTGCAAGTGTGCTTTTTGTGTTAGCAGCATGTTCTTCAGATGATAATGCTGGTGGTGAAAGAGCAGATAGTAATAAAGATTATTCAGAATTACAGGTAGCTTATAATGCGCAGCCACCAACGTTAGATCCGTTGATGACAACGGCGGTAGCTACGCGTGATGTAGCTCGAAATATCTATGAATCTTTAGTGACACTAGATAAAGATTCGAAGGTTGTGCCAATGTTGGCGGAATCAGTGGAGGAAAGTGAAGATGGTAAAGTTATAACATTTAAATTGAGACAAGGTGTTAAATTCCACAATGGTGATGATTTAACAGCCGAAGATGTTGTGGCATCTATGCAACGCTGGATGACAACGACAGGTTTAGGAAAATCTTATTTTGCGGATGCAACATTTGAAAAAGTGGATGATTCAGTTGTGCGATTGGTAATGCCGAAGCGACTATTCATTGCGCTCCATTTATTGGCAGATCCAAGTCAAATTGCAATTATTACAACGGAAGAAGCAAATGCTTCAACGACAGCTGAGGGCTTAACAGAATTTATTGGGACAGGTCCATATAAATTCTTAGAGTGGAAAAATGATCAATATATTCATTTAGAGAAATTTAATGATTATGTTGCTGTAGATAGCCCAGCAAGCGGATTGGCTGGTAAAAAAGAGGCACAATATAAAAATATTTATTTTAATATTGTAACCGATGCTTCAACGCGTTTTGCTGGTATTCAAACAGGAGAATACCAAGTAGCAAATGCGATACCGTTCGATAATGTGGCGCAATTAGAAAAGTCTGAAACTGTTAAAACTTCCATTGACCATAATGGCTTTAATGCTGTTGTATTTAACAAGCGAGCAGGACTTTTTGCTAAACAGGAAGCACGTCAAGCTGTAAATGCGGCTCTTGATCAAGAAGCAATTTTAAGGGCAGCGTTTTCGAGTCCTGAATTTTACGAATTAGAACACAATTTAATGATTAAAGATCAAACAGACTGGTATACAGATGCTGGTAGCGATCAATACAATCAAAAGAATATAGAAAAGGCAAAATCCCTATTACAACAAGCTGGCTATAATGGAGAGGAAATCGTCATATTATCGACACGTGATTATGAAGACCATTACAATGCAGCCGTTGTGGTTCAACAACAATTAGAAAGTCTTGGCATGAAAGTAAAGCTTGATATTTATGATTGGCCAACTGTGCAACAGCGTCGTACAGATGAAAAGGCATACGATATTTTCATTACTGGTTTCCCAACTGAGCCTGTACCTAATAAATATGTGTTCTTGGATTCCAAGGGAGAATGGCCAGGTTGGACAAATAGCCCTAAAATTGATGATTTATTAAACAAAATTGCAGGTGCTGCAACACAGGAAGAAGCGAAAGGCTATTACAGTGACTTAATGGTTGAAGTATATGACTATGTTCCAATTATTAAATTTGGAAACAAAACGACAGTAACAGCATACGATGCATCCATTGAAGGCTATGATTTCTTGCAAGGTATCATTTTATGGAATATGAAATAATTTGTAAGGGGGGATGAGCTTATGTTGAACTTTATATTGAAACGAATACTGTCACTTATACCTGTGTTATTTGTTGTATCAGTTGTCGTCTTTTTATTAGTTCATATAACGCCTGGTGATCCAGCTTCAGTTATGCTCGGTCCTGAAGCCTCTCCTCAGGATGTGGCTAAGCTACAGGAAGAGCTTGGCCTCAACCGCCCTATTTTGGAGCAATATGTGACTTGGGTAGGGGCTATTGTTAATGGCGATTTAGGAACATCACTATTTATGAAAAAACCAGTATTAACGGCTTTTTTTGAGCATTTAGGTCCAACACTTTCATTGGCCATTATGGCTCAATTGTTTGCTATTGTACTAGCTATCCCACTTGGTGTACTGTCAGCTAAGTTCAGAGGATCATTTTTAGATCAAACATTTATGGGAGTTTCACTTGTTGGCATATCAGTTCCAAGCTTTTTGCTCGGTTTATTTTTAATTTTATTATTTGGAGTGGAGCTACGTTGGTTACCTGTTGCAGGTTATAAACCGTTAGCTGCAGGTTTCGCTGTACATATCCGCTATTTAATTTTACCTGCCATTGCATTAGGTTCAATGCAAGCTGCTCTTATTGCCCGTATGACTCGATCTTCGATGCTGGAAGTTTTATCTGCCAATTTCATTAAGACAGCACGTGCAAAAGGGGTAAAGGAATTTGTTATTACAATGAAACATGCATTACGTAATGCATTTATTCCTATCTTAACGATTATCGGTCAAACCTTCGGGACTTTAGTAGCTGGTGCAGCTGTCATTGAAACGGTATTTAATATCCCAGGCATTGGTCAATTAATCATTAACTCAGTAGAACGACGTGACTTTGAAGTGATTCAAGGAGTTGTTTTGTTAATCGCAGTTAGCTACGTAACAATCAATTTAGTGATTGATTTACTATATGGTATTGTTGATCCACGTTTACGAGTTGGGAAGAGATAGGGGGGAGTAATTTGAGTCAAGAGCTTTCAATGAATGATCTGTCAACCATTAAGAAGCAGATGAAGCAAAAGCAGCGAACGTTATTTAGAAAGAAGTTTTTTAGCAACAAATTGGCTTTGACAGGCACCGTTATTATGTCAGTAATAATTTTGTTTACGATTTTGACCCCGTTTATCATCTCGACTTCGCCATATACATTGGATACCGCGAATCGATTATTACCGCCAAGTACTGAACACTTTTTTGGCACGGATAACTATGGTCGAGATTTATTTAGTCGTGTTATGTATGGGGCACGTGTTTCATTAGTCATTGGCTTCTCTGTCGCACTGTTAACTTCTATTTTCGGGACGATTGTTGGATTATATGCAGCTTATTTTAAAAAGCTTGATAGCTTATTGATGCGTACTGCTGACGGTCTAATGGCATTTCCAGCCATCTTACTTGCGATTGCGATTATGGCATCTCTCGGTGCAAATTTAGTCAATGTCATTATCGCTTTAACGATTGTATTTACACCACTTGTTGCAAGAACTATTCGTTCCTCTGCTTTAATTGTGAAGGAGCAAACATATATTGAGGCGTTGCGGGCACAAGGTGCAAATAGCACGCGTATTATCTGGTCGAATATTTTCCCGAATGTCATTTCACCTTTAATTGTTCAAGCTACTTTTATTTTTGCAGATGCCATTATTGTAGAGGCTGCACTTAGCTTTTTAGGAGCCGGGATTCCTGCACCTGAACCAAGTTGGGGCAATTTATTATATGATGGCAAAACGGTTATTTTCAATGCGTGGTGGATGACAGTATTCCCAGGAATTGCAATTATGTTAACGGTTTTAGGCTTAAATCTATTTGGTGATGGATTGCGAGATTTACTAGATCCGCATAATAAATCGAAGAAGTAGTAAGGGGGTGCTATTACAATGACAGATACTTTACTTGAAGTTGAGCATTTAAAAGTTCATTTTGATACAGAGGAAAAGAAAGTAACAGCTGTCGATGATGTTTCTTTCACTGTTAAAAAAGGAGAAATCGTTGGTGTAGTGGGAGAATCCGGCTGTGGTAAAAGCGTTACGGCAGAATCAATTTTACGACTTCTCGATGAAAAGCATACAAAGTATGAAGGTGAAATTCGTCTCGAAGGCCAAAATTTATTAGCGAAATCCGCAAAAGAAATGCGAGAAATCCGTGGTAATGATATTGCTATGATTTTCCAGGATCCGATGAGTTCATTAAACCCAGTTTACACTGTGGGTGATCAAATTATGGAAGCCCTCCTCCTTCATCAAAATGTTTCAAAAGAACAGGCCCGCGTGAAAGCGATTGACATGCTGAAATTAACTGGTATTCCAGCACCAGAGAAACGGATTGATGAGTTTCCTCATCAGCTATCAGGGGGGATGCGTCAACGGGTCATGATTGCGATGGCACTTTGCTGTCAGCCAGCACTTTTAATTGCCGATGAACCAACAACAGCTTTAGACGTGACAACGCAATCACAAATTTTAGACTTGATCAAAGAGTTAAAAGACGAATTTAATATGGGGACGATTATGATTACGCATGATTTAGGCGTTGTAGCTGAAGTTTGTGAAAAAGTAGTAGTCATGTATTTAGGTCAAGTCATTGAAGAATGTGATGTATTAACGATTTTTGATCAGCCTCTGCATCCCTATACACAAGGCTTATTAAAATCAATTCCTAATATAGAAGGAAGTCGTGAGGAAAAGCTGTATGTGATTGAAGGAAAGGTGCCGACATTAAGTCAAATTCCTACAGGTTGTCGCTTTGCTCCACGCTGTGAATTCCAGACAAACAATTGTCGCACATCTCTACCAAAGCTTGAAAGCTACGGCGACCGTAAAGTCAGATGCTGGCACTTTGAAGAAATTCAGAGGAAGCGGGAGGTGAAAATTCATGGATAACAAAGAAATGATTTTACAAATAAAAAACTTAAAAACCTACTTTCCTGTTAGTAGTGGTGTCGGGCAGGAAAAAAGATATGTCAAAGCAGTCAATAATGTGTCCTTTGAGCTTACTAAGGGCGAGACATATAGCTTAGTTGGAGAATCTGGTTGCGGAAAAAGTACTACAGGCCGTTCTATTTTGCGGCTCATTGAACCTACAGATGGCGAAATAATTTACCAAGGACAGACAATTAATAAGCTTAAACAAAAAGAAATGATGCCCATTCGTCGTAGTTTGCAAATGGTGTTTCAAGATCCTTATTCATCTTTAAACCCACGTAAACGTATCGGAACAATATTAGAAGAAACCTTGAAAATACATCATATTGGCACAAAGCAAGAGCGTACACAAAAAGTGATGGATATTTTAAATAAGGTAGGGTTCCAAAATGAACATTATTTTCGATTTCCACATGAATTTTCCGGAGGGCAGCGTCAGCGTATAGGATTAGCACGCGCACTTATTATGAATCCAGATATTATTATTTGTGATGAGCCTGTATCGGCATTAGATGTATCTATTCAATCACAAGTGCTGAATTTATTGGAGGATTTACAAAAAGAATTTAACCTAACATTATTGTTTATCTCTCATGACTTAAGTGTTGTACGCCATATTTCCAATCGAATTGGCGTAATGTATTTAGGAAAGATCGTAGAAGAAACAACGACAGATGAAATTTTTAGCAACCCAATGCATCCTTATACAAAAGCACTTTTATCAGCAATTCCTGTGCCCAATCCGCGAATAAAACGTGAAAAGATTAAGCTGAAAGGTGAAATCCCTTCTCCATTGAATCCACCAACAGGCTGTGTTTTCCAAACGAGATGCCCTTTTGTAATGGAAAAATGCCGGACGGTAGAGCCAGAGTTGGTCGAGCATTCACCTGCCCATAAAACGGCATGTCATTTATATTACAAGTAGGGGAGTGTTGAGAAATGAAAATTGAAAAAATTATAGTTCGTAAAATGAAGATGACTATGAAATCACCCTTTGAAACAAGTTTTATGAAGCAGCAGGAACGTATTTTCTTAATTATTGAAGCGTATGGTGAGAAGCATGTTGGTTATGGAGAATGTGTTGTTAGCGCTTATCCTTATTATGGAGAAGAAACGGCTTCAACGGCATTCTCTATTATTGATGAATTTTTAATACCACTTGTTATTAATCAGGAATTCAACCATCCAGATGAGATAAATGAGAAGTTTGCTCGCGTGCGTCGCAATAATATGGCGAAATCTGCAGTGGAAGCAGCCATTTGGGATTTATATGCAAAAGAGCAGGGCATACCTTTAGCACAAGCACTTGGAGGAGAAAAAAAAGAAATTACTGTTGGCATTAGCCTAGGCATTGAAGATGATACGAATGTATTGCTGGAAAGCATTGAAGGTTATTTAAAACAAGGGTTCAAAAAAATAAAAATTAAAATTAAGCCCGGAAAAGATATCGAAGTACTGCGTGTAATCCGTGATCGCTTTGGCGATATACCTTTAATGGCAGATGCCAATTCTGCCTACTCGTTAGAAGATCTATCCTTATTTAAGGAGATGGATAAATTAAATTTAATGATGATTGAGCAACCTCTTGAGCATGATGATATTGTCGATCATCGAAAATTACAAAGAGAACTCAATACACCGATTTGCTTAGATGAAAGTATCCATTCATACGATGATGCTAGACGTGCAATTGAACTAGGTAGCTGCAAAGTGATTAATATAAAGGTAGGGCGTGTTGGAGGCTTATCCGAGGCTAAAAAGATTCATGATTTATGTCAGCAGCATCAAATCCCTGTATGGTGTGGGGGTATGCTAGAATCAGGGATTGGTCGTGCTCATAATATTGCAATTACAACACTGTCAAACTTTACAATACCTGGTGATACGGCACCATCTTCCCGCTATTGGCATGAAGATATTATTGAGCCAGAGATTGTCATGGATGACCAAGGACATATCCAAGTTTCTAATCTACCAGGTATTGGTTATAATATTGCACAAGACAAACTCGAAAAATACACAATAGAAAAGTATATTTACGAAGCATAATGAAAGTCGAATGCCGTGTTTTAAAGTTATTTGAACAGCTTCTAATTTCATTTCTTCTCTAAATTTAGGCATACAAAAACTGCACCTCCAATTGTTAGATTGTGTCTAACAATTGGGGTGCAGTTCACTATAAAGATGGGAGGCTTTAGTGCTCCATCAGATTTAACTCACCCGCTACTACAACCCAAAAATTGTGAAGGTTAATATAAATTTTATGTGTAAAAGTTGTTGCTACCCATTGCTTCATCTTATTGTAAGCGGCTCGACGCTCTCCAGCAGGAAAGCGTGAATAGCTTAGCGGATATTAGCGTCTTCTCATTAATAAAACTGGGGAAAATTCCGCTAATTAATGCACCTATTAGTCTGAAATAATTGACGAAAATAAAACTAAATTTATAATGTGAATTTTTTTAGTTCTACAGACAATGTATTTGTCATTTCTTGAAGTTCTGAAACCTTATCACTAATTTTTTTGAATGATCCTAACTGTTCTTGAGTAGAAGCGGATATTTCCTCTGTTCCTGCTGCGGTTTCTTCCGTAATAGCCGAAATGTTTTCAATGGCACTGTTCATTTGCTGACTCATTTCGCTTGTTTGCTCCATATCCTTTGTAAGGTGCTGTAACTGATCATTAATGTCTAATACATGAGTTGCAATTGCCTCAAATGACTTTTCTGTATCGGTCATCGATTGTAATTGTTCTTCTGAAAGCTGATGTCCATGTTCTGCAGTAGAAAGAATGAGTGTAATGCCATCTTGTATATGTGTCACCATCGAAGAGATGAAAGTAGTTGCTTTTTCTGTTTCATGAGAAAGTTTTTTGACTTCCTTCGCTACAATGGCGAATCCTTTTCCGGCTTCGCCAGCACGTGCCGCTTCGATTGCAGCATTTAATGCTAAGAGATTTGTTTGATCAGCAATCGCGTGAACTGCATTAGCTGCACCTTCAATTTCTGTTGTGAATTGAGAGAATTGAGTAACAGCCTCTTTGATATTAATCGAAGTGGATGAAATATCCTTCGCAATAGAGGATTGCTTCTCTAGTGAGCTACGACCATTTTGAACTGCAGTAAGCGCTTTGTTACCGTTTACTGCTGATTGTTCACTTGTCTCCTGAACAGTAGTAAATTGATCCGCCATCGTATTCATCAAGATAGCCGTTGACTGGATATCTTCTGAAATAGTTAGGCTTCCCTTTGCCAATTCGTCTGTTGATGTAGCAATTTGTTTACTACCTTCGTTAACGGTTTCAATATAGCTTGTGACATCTTTTGTAAATAGACCAACATTTTTACCTACATGATCAATAGATTGTACGGTGGTTTTTAAGCTAACAATCATTTTGGCAAAGTTCTCAGTCAGTTGATCAACTTCATTGCGACTACCTTTCTTATAGGAGAGGGAAGAGGTGTCAATTGTCAAATTCCCTGCAGCCACCAATTGTGCATAATCCACGATTCGGTTAATCGGTTTAGTAATTCTTTTCGTTGCGACATACGAAAAAATGCTTGTAGCAATAAGTAGAAGGATACTACCTATTATTGTTGATGTAGTAATAAAAGAAATTTTCTGCGTTGCCAAATCATTCGTTTCTTTATACCATTCATTTGTTTCTTTTTTCAGTAGATACATATCGTTCAAAATACCGGATATTCTGATTGATTGTTTTTTTATCTCAGGATGATTGTGAGCAAGAAATCCTGCTTCTGAAGCTTTTTCTAATTCGTCGTATTTACCCTCGATTTTTTTGATGATTGCCTGATGCTCAGCTATTTTAGCAATAGTTGAGAGTTTTTCTAAATTTACTTTCGTTTCTTGTAAAGTTGAAAGAGCTTCATTTTTATTGGCCTCACTATCTAAAAAAGTGTAGTTATTTAAAGATTGGCTCGCTACAACTAAACTTTGTTCAAGTTCTTTCACTGCCAGTAATAGTTCTGTATCATCTTGTGCAGTTGTTTGTATATCAAATGTTTGAACGATAATAAAACCAATCATAGCCATTGCGAGGACAATGGGAATAAGTATGTTCATGAATAATTTTTTTCGTAGTGTCACTGGCTGTTCCCCTTTTCTGCAGTAACTTTTATTTTACCCGAAACAATATCTTCTTTTGCTTTTTCAATAGCAGCCTGTTGCTCAGGTGTAAGTTTAATAACACGTATATCCGCTAGGCCTACTCCATTATCAGCTAAACCGAATGACAACGATTTTTCGGAAATTTTCCCTTCCTCATCTAATGTTTTAGCAATTTTAAAAACAGCTTGGTCGACATTTTTTAACATTGATGTTACAACTGTTTTTTCTGCAATGTAAAATTGATCAATATCAACTCCGGCCGCATATATGCCCATTTCTTCCGCTTTCTTTATGGCACCAAAGCCTGTGAATCCCGCTGCATGATAAATAAAATCCAATTTGTTCTTTATGTAACGTTCTGCGATTGCGGCACCCGCGTCGGCATCATCAAATGAGCCAGAATATTCACTAATAATTTCGATATTTGGATTAAAATATTTAGCTCCCTCAATAAAGCCGTTTTCAAAGTGATGGATAACCGGAATATCTACACCACCAATAAATCCTATTTTTCCAGTTTTACTCGTCATTGCTGCAACCATTCCAAGTAAAAAGCTACCTTCTTGCTCTTTAAAGGTTATGGAAGTGATATTGGCAACATCTGATTGTCCGTCAATAAGGACAAATTGTTGATCAGGATATTTCTTCGCAGTCTTTTCCAATGCCTCCTGTACAGAGAAGCCTAGACCAATAATGACGTTATATTTTTCTTCGACAAGTTCCTCTAGCTTCTGTTCGTAATTGCCATCAGGCGCCTCTTTATAATCAAACAAAATACCTAGCTCATCGCGTGCTTTCTCAAGCCCTTTAAAAGCTGAGTCATTAAACGATTCATCACCAAGCCCTGCATCTGAAAGTAAGATACCAATTTTATAGTCATCTTGCGCTTTTTCCGGCTGAGTAATGGAACAGCCTGCTAATAACAAAGCTATTAAGCAAAAGCCAATCATTAATTTTTTCAATATGAATACCTCCATTGTATGTATTATTTATATCGGCAAAAAGTTATTCTAAGTCAGAGGTCAGACAACGATTTTTTATTTTACCATTAAATACTATCAGATTATTTACAATTTACTACAGGAAAATGGGTTTAAATCATTTTCGATATTTTCTAATCACTGAGTATTTAGTTTGTTTCACAATGGATTTTCTCTATGTATATAGTGAAAAAGGTAGGGGTATATTGTGAAATATTTATATATTTTGCAAAATTAACCCTTTTCTTTGGCAAATAAAAAAACTCGCAAACATCTAAAGAGTTTGCGAGACACACTAATGAATTAAACCGCACCAAATAATTTTAATATATTTATAATTATGATTCCTACAATGCCGAAGTCTGAATCGCCAAATGTAGTTCCTTCGTAGCCGATATCACCCATGAAGATAAGTAGAATCGCGGGGATAAAGCTAGTAATTAATCCGTTGGTAAATGCTCCTACCATAGCACCGCGGCTACCACCAGTTGCATTACCGAATACTCCTGCAGCCGCACCCGTGAAAAAATGTGGCACAAGCCCAGGTACAATCACTTTTAGCCCTATGAGGGGGAGTATAAACATGGACACTAAGCCTGCTACAAAGCTAAACAGGAAGCCAATAATAACTGCATTCGGTGCGAACGGAAAAATTGTAGGGCAGTCTAATGCAGGCTTTGTGTTTGGCACAAGTTTATCTGCAATACCTTTAAAGGCAGGAATGATCTCGGCAATTAGCATTCGCACTCCAGCCAAAATGATATAGACACCAGCGGCAAAGGTAATAGCTTGAATAATGGCAAAGACGATAAAATTCGAACCGCCAGATAACTGTGACTCAATATAGGATTGGCCAGCGAATAGGGCAACGATAATAAAAAACAGACTCATAGTTAAGGACACAGCTACAGATGTATCCCGTAAAAAACCTAGAGATTTTGGAACTTTTATGTCTTCTGTTGATTTAGCTTTGTTTCCAAAGAGCTTCCCGATTTTAGCAGATACATAATAACCAACACTGCCAAAATGACCAACAGCAAAATCATCACTGCCAGTTATTTGACGAACAGTTGGTTGTAAAATGGCTGGGAATACGACCATACAAAGACCAAGTATAATAGAGCCAACGATGATAAGAGGTGTGCCACTCATACCGCCGACAGACAGTGATGCTGCGATTAAACACGCCATAAATAATGTATGATGACCAGTTAAAAATATATATTTAAAAGGCGTAAATCGCGCAAATAATATGTTCATAATCATACCGAAAACCATAATCATGGCAGTAGCTGTTCCGAAACTAGTTTGAGCGGCTGCTACAATCGCTTCATTATTTGGGATAACTCCTTGGACATTAAATGCATGATCAAACATTTTACTAAAATGATTTAAAGAACCGATTAAAACGCTTGCACCTGCGCCAAGTATAACAAAGCCCATAACCGTTTTTAACGTACCAGAAAGGACTGTTGAAGCTGATTTTTTTTGGATTAATAAACCGACAAAAGCGAATAGGCCGACTAAAATAGCTGGTGTTCCTAAAATGTCATTCATAATAACATCTAACATATTAACACCTCATCCTATCCAATTTTTAATTAAATTCAAATTCAATCCTTTATAACAGAGGTTTAAGCTTTAATTTAATTTCAGAAATACTCATCATATTAACAATACTAACGATGTGACCTCTTTCTTCGGGCAATTGATTGACAATATCTTCTGCGCCAATATAAATATCCGCTTTCTCTGCCTTGGCAGATGCTAAATCGGTATGCGTTAATTCTGCAACTTTTCCAAGTTCAGTTAACGCTTTTTTTACATTCAATTCCATAATAAAACTACTGCCTAAGCCATTCCCGCACACTACTAAAATCTTCATCAAGATTACTCCTTTGCCACAATTTGTTGGATTTCTTTGATAATATCGTCTTTATTCTGGCAGGCGATGATGCTGTCGATTTGATGGGGTTCTTGCAAAATCTTTGTTAAGTCAACTAATGCTTGCAGATGCGACGCATGATCGGTGGCCGCTAAGACAATAATTAAGAAAACAGGCTTTTCTGGTCCAAACATAACAGGTTTTTGTAAGCTTAATAGGCTCATGGCTAGCTCATTGACGCCTTCTGTGTGCTGTGCATGTGGAATCGCTACTTTTGGTGTAATGACTACATAAGGTCCGTGCTTTTCAATGGAATGAATCATCGCCTCAATATAGCGTTCTTCGATTTTATTGTGCTTTAATAGTGGAATTGCCGCTAAATGGATAGCTTCCTTCCAAGTATTTACAATATCTGCGAGTTGTATAGTATCTTTTGTTAGTAACTCGGTTAGCAAATACAACCCTCCCTTCATAGGGATAAACAATCCCCATTCCATGTTATTATTGTCGACTATGGAAATATGTCATAAGAGGCTATTTTTTTAATTGTTTGGCTAAATCATAAATTGCAGTTTTTACAAACGCATCCATCTTGCTATCTAGACGAGATTTAGGATAAATAAGTTGAATTTTTCTATTAAGTGTCACATCGTGTAAGTCTCTTTTGATCAAAAGTCCTGATTTTAACTCATCTTCTATCAGGGCAACTGACAAAAATGCAATTGTTTTTCCGAAAGTAAGCATTTTCTTAATAGTACTGACAGAATCAAGCTCGATTGTATAAATGGATGGGTGAGGGTCCATCCATTTTTCTATAAAATGATTCGTTGAACTGGAGGATGTATGCAATAATACTTTGTTTTTTAGGACATCTGCTTTTGTGATGTCCTTTTTTGCTGCAAGCTCATGGGTAGGACTCAATGCTAATACAAGGGAATCTTCGCCGATTGTTTCGTATATAAGAGACGAATTTTCTTGTTTTGTTTCCATAATTAGCCCGAAATCTAATTCTTGAAGAGCTACCTTTTGTTCAATTTCAGGCGCTGTTTTTACTTCTAGCGATATTCGAATGTCTGGGTAAGCTGTTGAAACTAGATGAATAATATCCGGCATAAAAATATGTGCAGGTAGCCCGCTTGCGCCAAGACGAATGGAGCCAATATTACCCGCCAAAAGATTTTCGACAAAGCGATTCATGTCTTTTTGTAGCTGTACAATTTGGCGAGCATAATGATAGAGCCCTTCTCCCGCTTCTGTTAAACGGTATCCACCTGCATTTGTCCGAAATAAACGGATGCCATATTCCTCTTCAATGGAGCGAATATGAAAGGATACTGTCGGCGCTGTAAGACCTAGCTCTTTGGCAACAGGAGCTAATTTTTTAAATTCTACGAGTAGGCAAAATGCCTGTAACTTCATGTTATTCATTTTATCCTCCTAAAGTAAATTAGAAAAAATCTTAGTTTTGCTTTAGTTTATTAGATTTTTTTTAACGAGATATTAATAGTAGATTAATATTTTCTAAATATCTGGAATTTATAGTTGTAATTAACGAGGAGGATATGATGAAAATCTCATTAACGAATATCGAAAAAAAATATGGACAGTTTCATGCGTTATGGCCCATCAATGTGGAGCTGGATAGCAAGTTCATTACCATCTTAGGACAATCAGGCTGTGGTAAAACAACGTTATTGAAAGTATTGGCAGGTCTTGAACAACCGACAAATGGAGAAATCCGTTTTGATGACACAATTATTTATTCATCCAAACTCCATAAAAATGTAAAACCAAATAAGCGAAATATGGCAATGGTTTTTCAAGATTTTGCATTATGGCCTCATATGACTATTTTCCAAAACATTGCTTTTGGCCTGAAGGGTATTGTTTCAAAGTCAGACATTCCGGCTCGAGTGGAGCATGTTATGCGATTGGTGAAAATGGAGGGTTTTGAAAAACGAAAGCCAGGGGAGTTATCGGGAGGACAGCAGCAACGAGTAGCACTTGCGAGGGCACTAGCGACAAATCCACAGCTTATTTTATTTGATGAACCACTATCAGCACTCGACGCAGTACTAAGAGAAAAAATGCAAGATGAAATCATGCATATTATTAACGAGTTAGATTGTCAGGCAATTTTTGTCACACATGATCAAACAGAGGCAATGGCAATGTCAGATCAAATTATCGTGATGGAGGCAGGAAGAATTGCACAAGTGGGAACACCAGAAGAAATTTATCACGCTCCAGCAACACCGTATGTAGCAGATTTTATCGGTAAAGTGAACTGGTTTGATAAAGGTAATTATATTGTGCGACCTGAAGGGATTTCCAGACTACGACGACCAGGTACAATTGCAAAACAAGCGATGATTGTAAAAAGTACCTTTGTTGGTGATCGTTATTTAGTGCAAGCACAGGTAGAAGGTAAGTACTGGAGCTTTTACGAAGCAGAACCGATAGAACATGGTAAACAGCTTGAAGTTTTTATTGATGAAAAACAAATATATCAATTGGAGGGTTACCTTTGAAAAAACGAGGGTTAAAACTATTTGCTACAGCTGGGATTCTTTTAACATTAGCATTAGCGGGGTGTGGAAATAAAGAGGTAGAGAAGAATGATAAAGCAAGTTCAACCGCAAAAGAAGAACAAACTTTAACGGTATACTCTGCTGGTCCAGATGGTTTAGCAGCGAATATTCAACAAGCATTTGAAGAGAAAACAGGCATAAAAATAGAGATGTTCCAAGGAACAACAGGTAAAATATTATCGCGTTTAGAAGCGGAAAAAAATAACCCTGTAGCTGACGTTGTCGTACTAGCCTCTGTCGCTTCAATGGATGGCTTAAAGGAAACAGATCAACTTCAAAGCTATAAAGACGCTGATAATGCCAAGAAAATCAATAGCGATTGGTCAGATGCAGAAGGTTATTACTATGGTTACAGTGCCTCAGCATTAGGAATTGCTTATAATACGAAAAATACGCAACAGGTTCCGGCAGAATGGACAGATTTAGCAAAAGCTGAATGGCAAAATAAAATTAATATACCAGACCCTAGCTTGTCAGGCTCTGCTGTAGACTTCCTATTCGGATATACAGAAGCTGAAAAAACAGCTTGGACTACGATGGAGAAGTGGAAGGAAAATGGTTTACAGGTGAATGGTGCTAATAAGGAAGCGTTAGATGCTGTTATTACTGGTGACAAAAATGCCACAATTTCAGGGGTAGATTACATGGCCTATAAAGCAAAAGCTGATGGTGAGCCAGTAGAAATTATTTATCCAAAAAGCGGGACAGTTGTCAGTCCGCGAGCTGTTGGTATTTTGAAGGATGCAAAAAACGTAGAAAGTGCAAAAGCGTACTTTGATTTTTTACTGTCAGATGAAGGGCAAAAGCTTGTAGCAAATGCCTATTTACTCCCAGGCAACAAAGATATACCTGTTAAGGATCGTGCAGCCTTAAATGAAATTCCTCAGCTAAACGTGAATTGGAAAGATGCAGAAGCGAAGCAGCTTGAAGTATTAACTAAATTCAATGATATTTTTCGTTAAGTAGTTAGGGGAGGTTTTTTAGCCTCCTTGAAGTTTTTCTAGGGAAAGGATTGAATCGTCAATGATTATGGAAGGCAGACGAACTTTTGGATTTTTACTGACACTTGTCGTCACGTTTGCTATCGCACCGTTAATTGCCATTGCATTTTATACGTTTATGAAAGATGGGCAATTAGATGTTTCGCAGATTAACAGAATGTTTGCCAATGAAAGAATGTGGCAGACGCTTGGAAACTCTGTATTATTAGGGGTTTTAGTTGTTTTAGGGACTACGATTGTAGCATTCCCAATGGCGTTAATAAGAACGAAAACAAGCTTATATAAATACGATTGGCTAGATATTATTTTAACCATTCCATTCATGACACCTCCGTATATTGGCTCCATGGGATGGATATTGTTCATGCAAAATAATGGTTTTCTTCAACAACTATTTCCAAGTGCTGCTTGGATGACTGAATCATTCTTCACCTTATTTGGAATGGTCTTGATTATGTGCCTGCATCTTTTTCCTTTTTTATATTTAATGCTGAAAAATACGCTATTAAGAATCAATGGTTCCTTTCTAGATGCTGCATTAATTTTTGGACGAAGTTCTTGGAGAAATTGGATGAAAATAGTTCTGCCTTTAGTAGTTTCTAGCTATGTTCTAGGGAGCTTGCTAATTTTCATCAAAACGCTAGCTGAATTTGGAACACCTGCTACGTTTGGTAGTCGAATTGGCTTTCAAGTATTTACAACGGAGATTCACTCTTACCTTTCAAGATGGCCAGTAGATATTAGTATGGCGACATCACTGTCATTATTTTTACTATCAGTTTGTCTCGTTATCTGGTATTTTCAAAATCTTATTGGACGAAAATATACATATAGTGTGCTATCTGGAAAAACACCAGCTAATCGCGAGATTGAAGATAAATGGTATGTCAAATTCGGTTCATGGCTCTTTGTGGGAATCATCATTTTGCTATCAATCGGTATTCCTTACTTCTCAATTATTGTGACATCTTTGCAGAAAGTAAGGGGAGATGGTTTGCAGGCAGGGAATTTTAGCTTTGCTTCCTACCAGGAAGTGTTTACAAGTGGAAGTGCTGGATTGTCAGCATTTTTAAATAGTGTTGTTTTCTCAGTAATCACAGCTGTCGTTACAGCAATTATTGGCTTGTTCATTGCCTTATACATTAAAAAGGGAGAAACGAAAAAGCAGCAAGTATTAGATTTCTTTAGTTTAATGCCTAATATTATTCCTGGAATTGTCTTTGTAGTTGGGTTAATCATGTTTTGGAATGCACCGTGGCTACCAGCGACTATCTATAACACAAAGACAATGGTTGTAGTCACGTATTGTGTACTTTTTTTACCATATTCCGTGCAATATATAAAGTCCTCTTTATCACAATTAGATTCTTCAATATTCCAATCAGCGGCTATTTTTGGGCGAAGTAGCTGGGCGGTTTATCGACATATCATTATTCCATTATTAATGCAGGGGATTCTTGCTGGAATGATGATGACGTTTATTATCTCGATGCGTGAGCTTGTCGCTGGATTACTCATTTTACCTCCTTCAGTAGAGACTGGCGCAACATTTATTTACAGTCAATTTGAACAAGGAAATGTTGGTGTAGGAATGGCTGTAGCGGTGATTACAGTCGTCATGACCGTTATTTTTATGTTTCTATTAGATTGGCTACAAAAATGGGGAGGACATGCGGATGCTTAATGTAGAAATTTTAGGTGGGGTTGGTGAGTATGGCCGTAACTGCTTTTTCATTGAAAATAATGGACATGCTATTTTACTCGATTGCGGAGTGATGAACAATCGACAGAAGACTCCTCCTAATTTAACACAAGCTCATGTGGCAAAGCTTGATGCAGTGTTTATTTCCCATTCACATACAGATCATATAGGTGCTATTCCTTTACTTGAGCAATGGGGATACACAGGGCCGATTATTATGAGTAAAATGACTGCGCAGCAATTAAAACAGTCTTTTCAACATACAAAAACCTTTCAACCAGAATCAATCGGAAAGTGGATAGTTGTTAGTAAATGTCTTGCCTTTCAATGGGGCTACAGTGGGCATCTAATAGGAAGCGTTTGGTTTAAGATTCGTTTTTTTGAGGAGGTGATATTTTACTCTGGCGATTATGTTGTGGATTCCTATTTGTTAAAAGCAACACTACCGATAGAGGACGGGACTGTTTATGATCTAGCCATTATGGATAGCGGCCATGTTGAGAAGCGCATTAATAATATAGAAGTATTACAGCAAATGACGGAATATATCAATGCAAATCCAGGCTACCCGATCATTTTCCCATCTTCTTTCTCAGGAAAAACAGCAGATATTGCTACTTATCTTTTTCAGCATACAACAAGAGCGATACGTGTAGATAATGATTTGTTGTCGTTATTTGATAATTGTTATGAGTCATTTGAAAATTTATTGTCTACCAAAACAATTTTGCAAGAGTTTAAACTAGAATGTTTGACAAAGATAAGAGAAAGTGAAAACTTCATTTATTTTGTACCTGAGCGTAATGAAGCGAAATTAATGGAACTACTTCACAAAAAGCCAACAGCTATGGTTATCTTTACGGGATATTGGAATAAAGGCAAATATAGAATTCAATTTTCCGAAAATCAACATAAGGAATTTTTTTATAAAACGCATCCAGATTATGATGATATCATTGCACTTTCTAAGAAAATACATGCACATAAGACAATCTATTTTCACAGTTCATTAACGAATAGAGAAACGACTATCTTGCAATTACTACAGAATAGGGAGGAAATAACATGAAGAAATGGGTACTAAATTTTTGTTTAATCGGTATTGTACTTGTTAGCATCATTGGATTTGATTCTACACAAGCTAAAGCAGCAATCGAGCCAGGGAATGAAATTAAATTCAATATTAAATCTGGGCTTTTCACCGAATCGGATATTTTTAATGTTTTCCAAGCTACAAAAAAAGATGAAGTAAAGATTTATTTCTTTGATACTCCGAATAAAGCTTTTCTAAATGAGGATTATATCAACCGTTTACGTGTCTACAAAGGAAGCAATAAAATGGATATCACCTATAAAAAGAGATTTTCAAATACACCTCTGGATGAAGCAATTGCTATTACAGAAAGTCATGGCTTCACTGGAGCAGAGTCTAACTATAAATTTGAAACGGATGTTAAGAGTGACAATCGTACGTTCACCATAAGTCGTAAAGAATCATTAAAGACTACATCTAAAGTTTCCTATGATGCAGTGGATACAAATGCGGCAAAAAAATTAATAGTAGAAAATGTTCCGAAGAAAATTTTAAATTGGGATTCTGAAGCATGGTATCAAAACACATTATCCGAAGCTGTCGTATATGGTCCTGCAGAGGCAACAACATATAAAGGAAGCTTTGCGGGCTATGCGGCGGATGTTGAAGTTTGGCAATATCAAGGAGAGATTATGGTAGAGCTATCAACGAAAGAGGATGATGCATTAAAGGCTGCTATTATAGAAAAAGAATGGCATGATCGATTAGAATTAGCTGGTTATTTAAGTGAAGATCAACGTGGCAAAACGGCATTTGTAATGGATAAGTAATAAAAAATATTCTTTGAAATTCGCGTCACTTCTAGGAATAGCGAACAAGCCGTGGTGCTTTAGCATCTACATGGCTTGTTACGCGTTTGGAGAAGTAGAGCGTATTTTTCTTTTTGGTGTGAAGTAGAATAGAAGGTAAATAAAACAAAGAAAAATTTGTTCTAACTTTTTCATTTTAGCTTACACTTACTATAGGACGAACTTAGTGTTGAGCAAGGGAGGAAATGACATAGCGAAAAAAATGGGAATTGTCGCGCTACTTTTATTCGGTGTTTATGTGCTGTGTATGTATTGGTATATATTCCACAGCGGTGGTGGTACAATACCACGAGCGATGCAGGGGACAGCTGCAGATCCAGTGATGTTTATGTCTGAAAAAGAATTATACTTAAGTGGTGAATATTCTAAAATACGGAACTTCCTATTCTTTGTTGCTACACCTTTGGAATGGTTAATTTATTTCATGATTTTAATTATGGGCGTATCACGTTACTTTGAAAAGATAGCGACGTCACAAACAAAATGGAAGCTGTTACAAAATGCAAGCTACTTATTCTTATTATCACTTTTACTATATGTTGTACTATTCCCACTCGATTATTATCGTTACAATTTAAGCAAAACTTATGGAATTAGTACACAAGGGTTTTCGTCATGGATGCGAGATGGCATTATTGATTTTTGGGTTAACTTTGGCATGAGTTTAATTATCGTATCTGTCCTTTACTGGCTCATCAAAAAAAGTGCCAAAAGATGGTGGCTATATGCATGGTTTCTAACGATTCCATTTACAATATTTGTGATGTTCATTCAACCTGTAGTCATTGATCCTTTATATAATGATTTTTATCCGTTAAAAAATAAAGAGCTAGAAGAGAAAATTTTGTCTATTGCTGCACAGGCAAATATACCAGCAGAGCACGTATATGAAGTCAATATGGCAGAAAAAACAAATGCCTTAAATGCTTATGTAACGGGTATTGGCAGTAATTCGAGAATTGTGCTATGGGATACAACCTTAAATCGTTTAACAGATAATGAAATATTATTTATCATGGCACATGAAATGGGACACTATGTTGAGAAGCATATTTATTTTGGCATTGCTGGGTATCTTCTGTTGACATTGATAGGCCTATGGCTGACGGCAAAATGTTTGAGGTGGTTCATTGGACGTTACGGACAGGTATTAAAAATTAAAAAAATTGGTGATATAGGCTCTTATCCATTGTTTTTACTGTTAACATCTGTTTTATTATTTGCTTCAAGCCCACTGTCGAATTATATTTCAAGATATCAGGAAAATAGAGCTGATCAATATGCGATTTCACTAACGGGTGATCGCGAGTCCGCAATTACTGCATTCCAGAAGCTAACGATATCTGGTTTGAGTGAGGTAAATCCGCAGTTACTCGTAAAGTGGTTCCGTTATACACATCCACCAATGCTTGAACGTATTTATAAGGTAGCTGAAAAGGCTGAAGAGAATAAAGAGGAGCCATTAAAAGAAGTGCCGTTAAAAGAGGAACAGAAAAAAGAACATCAGAAGAAATAAAGGTCGTTGTTTTAACTTCAATAGTGCCATACTCCAGGTTTTTTGAACGAATAAGTTGGGTATTCTAAGGGAAAGAAGTACAAAACTCGTTCGTTAGTGATAGGGGATTTATTATGCGAAATATTGTCGTTATTACACTTTCATCGATATTAGTCGCCTGTGCCTACAATCTTTTGTTAATTCCACATGAGATTTTAAGCGGGGGATTAAGCGGGATTGCTATCATGCTTGGTATTATTACACCCTTGAATACAGGGGTTTTAAATTTACTGTTAAATTTACCTTTGCTTATTTTAGGGGTCTTGAAGCTAGGGAAGCGGTTTATTGGCTATACCATTCTTTCTGTAGTTGTCTTGTCGGTAAGCTTGTATATTATTCCGGTTTATAAAGCTACTCAAGATCCAATTCTTGCCTCATTATTTGGTGGTGTTATTGTGGGCTTAGGGTTGGGCATGATTTTTCGTGCGGCAGGTTCTTCTGGTGGTTTTGATATTATAGCGATGCTGTTAAGTCGTAAACGAGATTTTCCACTCGGTACATTAATCTCTGCGATGAATGGTATCGTTGTAGCAATCTCCGGATTCGTCTTTAGCTGGGATGCAGCATTACTGACACTCGTATCAATTTATGCTACAGGGAAGGTTGTCGACACTATTCATACGAGTCATATTAAATTGACTCTTATGATTATTACGAGTAAGGGCGAGGAAGTAAAACAGCAACTTCTGGAAAAGCTTCATAGAGGTGTAACTATTATGGATGCGAAGGGTGCTTATTCAGGCGAAGGGCGAAAAGTTTTAATTACCGTCATTACACGCTATCAGCTTGCCGAGGTTAAAGGTATGATTAAGGAAGCGGATGCCAAAGCCTTTGTCAATGTATTGCAAACTACCGAGGTCATCGGTGTGTTTGATAGAGGCATAAAGTAAAAAGTGTTCTGTAATAACACTTTAAAAATTAAATCGTGTGGCCGACGATCTGCCCGAACAAAAATTACCGGAAACTGAAATTAATTTAAAATAAAATAATTATTTCCTCTACACACGTTATTGATTATAATGAAAATAATCGAACGTGTGTTTTTTTAACTTCTTTCAGCAGGACCTGCTGAAAGAAGTTAAAGCCTCCGGACGCAATTATGCCGAGGCATAATTGATATTAGGAAGAAATGGGGTTAAATAATGAACAAAGAAACAATTCATGCATATTGCCTAAAGCTTCGTGGAACAACGCATGATTACAAAGAAGAATGGCAGGCAGATCGTTATCATATTGGGGGTAAAATGTATGTGATGATGGGCGGAGATGGTACTGGAAGACCAGTACTTACATTAAAATGTGAACCGAATCGAGCCGAAGAGTTGAGAGAAGCTTATGAAGGTATTATTCCAGGTTACTATATGAATAAAACACATTGGAATTCAATCTATATGGATGCAGATGATGTACCTATTGATTTAGTTGAAAATTTAATCAAACATTCGTATGAGCTAGTTTTCGAAAAGCTAACAAAAAAAGCTCAGCGGGAAATTCAGAAATGAAGTGAGAGAACAAGTAGGATGATCTCACGCGAAGAAGTGTGGACAGTCTAGCGAAGAAATACTCAGGTGTAAGAGAAAACTGCTCCGGTTAATCAAAGAACTGATCAGGTGCAAGAGAAAAGTGCTCGGGTTAGCCAAAGAACTGATCAGATCCAACTGATATTTACTCTATCAGCGAAAAGGAATACCCCGAAAGGAGTGAATCCCCACGCGAACAACACAATATATGAAATCAAAAAAAGAATCTGTAAATTTCCCCAGCTTAATCTCGGAGAAACAGATTCTTTTTTCATGCATACCTAGTTATATCCACGTTCACCAAATGGCTGAAGCTTATCGAGCCATTTTTGTTCCAGCTTTTCTAGCTCTTTTTTTGGATCGAAATAGCCTTCTTCTTTTTTCTTCAAATATTCTACAATTTCAATATCGAAAGCATCCTTGCCGAATGTGTTGTAATCGGCTTGTAGCTTTTTATTAGTATGTGTATTTGTTTTTAATGAAAATTGAAAGCCGTTTAAGCGTTTTAAATTATTGAAGCTGCCAACAAACACTTTACCATTTTGTTGATTGGTCATTGTAAAAACACCAGCTTCGATTTTTATTTCTTTATACATTTCCTTTAATTCTTTTTTATGGTCCATTGGAAACCCTGCTTTCTTATTTTTTTATCCAGTAAGCACTGCCATCCTCTTGACGATCCATGAAGCCGTATTCGATTAAATAGCGACGTATTTGCACATAGTCCTCATATATCGGTTGAATTATTTCGTTTAATTCTTTTTCGGAATACTGTTTTGTTTCATCGAAAAGTTTTGTGATTGCACGGAGTATCACGATTTTATGTTTTTCCCGTTTTGGGAAGCGGACAAGCGCTTTGCCAATACCGTTTGGAAAGTACTTTTCAAGTAATTGCTGTTCTTCAGAAATCGTAATATTATAGCGATCGTCGACCATCGTTGCCGTTTTGTGAATAGGTACAAAGCTGTCTTCCTTTTGATTCTGTTCTTTTAAAAGCTCCATCATCGCAAGAAACGTTTTCGCTTGACGTTCCTTTTCTTTAAGAGTAAAGCGATGGTGACGTATCGTTGTTGCACTACCAATTTCCAACTCTTCTTTAATTTCTTGGTCTGTTTTTCCTTCATAAAATAAGCGCAAAATATGACTTTGATGATCAGTTAGTCCTGTCATTTTTTTATTAAGGCCATTTAAATAATGGAATACGGATTGATGTGCAGCAGTAATATGATGTTGCATAAATTTTTCTGCCTCGTAGAGAACGCCTTCATGTGGATAAATGATACCCTTTTCAATCTTTTCCCCGCAAAGCAAACAAGTGAAGTGAGTTGCTTCATCGCTGTAGCCTTTTTTTATGTCATGAATTGAAGCTTGCCAAAATAATTCATTTACATCCATTGGAAGTCCTCCTGTAAAACAAACGATTATTAAATTTGTTTGCTTATATATTATTAAAATAACAAATTGTTTAAATAAAATCAATAAAAAACACATCATTTTATAAACGATGTGCGAAAATGTTTATTTATTTTTCTTTTTAAAAATAATGATCGATAAGATCGCTAGCACAATAATTGTGACGAAAATAATGATAAAGCTAGTTGAGGTACTCAGTATATTTCCATGAACGTCATAGACAATACCATACATTATTTTATAATCTTCCACCTGTGAAGCAGGCGCACCTTCGAAAACCTTGGGAATTGAGCTCTCCATAAAGGCATTGCGTAATAGTAACGTTGTATGACTGATAGGGAAATACATAATAAGATTTTGAGCAAAGCTTGGAAGTGCACCAACAGGTACATAAACACCACAAAAGAAACCGAGTGCTGTACCGACGATTGTACTGAGAGTTGAAAATGAATGTTGGCTGTTAGCAAGTAATACAAGGAAGAGATTAAAAACACTGGCCAGTAACACTGATAAAAATAGTAATCCTACAACTTTCATGAAATCCCCAAAGTTTAGTAGCTGGCCGCCAGTTGATGCGATAAAAATTTCGCAGCCAATAAGGGCGATAAAGGAAAAGATACAGCCAATGATAAACGCATTTAAAACATAGCTAAATTGAATGGTTGCTCGCGAGATAGGCGCTGTGAGAAAATCAGCTTGCGCTTTTGTTTCAAGATCCCTTACAGCAATGCCATACGCAGCAAGTGTAGTAGAAACAGCGATCATAGAGAGTAAACCAGCGACAATCCATTCATTGACCATCGTTACCAATTCTGGAGTTGCCTTTGTCACTTCTTCAATGGCATTGACCTGCATTTTTTGAAGAAATACTGCGTAAAGGATAATGACTATAATGACGGATAGCAGCGAGTAGAAGACTTGTGTTTTATCACGTCTAAAAACTTTGTTATTTCGTTTTACTAAGCTAAATAATGCTTCCATTAAGCTACACCTTCCTCGGCCATAATATGAAGAAAGACATCATCCATCGTGCCTTTGATTACTTCAAACGAAGCAATAAGCGACTCCGCTTTTTTTAATAGCGTTAAAGCATGCATTGTCGATTCGACTCGGATGGAGAAAATACCTAGCTTTTCTGTATAGGAGATAGCATTTTCCTCGAGCCACTGTATCCCTTCTGAACTATTATGAAAAACAATTGCCATTGAATCATAGGCGTATTTTGTTTTAAGTTCATCAGGTGTCCCTTCAGCAACAATTTCTCCTTCTTTTAAGACGATGACTTGATGAGCAACTGCCGCTTCCTCCATATAATGCGTTGTTAAAAAAACAGTCATGTTTGTTTCGAGCTGAAGTTGCTTAACTGCTTGCCAAACGAATTGCCGCGTTTGTGGATCAAGTCCAGTTGTTGGTTCATCTAAAAACAATATTTTAGGTCGATGGATAAGTGCTCGAGCGATATCAGCACGTCTTTTTTGACCACCTGATAAAGTTCCATATTTGCGATTTTCTATATCATCTAAATGCAAATATGTTGAAACGAATTGATAATTTTCGGACAATTGTTTTTTCGATAAGCCATATGTTTTACCACGGTGAATAATATTTTCCCGCACAGTTAATCGTTCATCTAGTAGACTTTGCTGGAATACAACACCAATGGATTTTCGGATTTTCGCATTGTCATTGCTTGCACCAAGTGTATAATCATTAATGTTTACAGTACCGCTTGATTTTTTCAATAATGTACAAAGTATTTCAATGGTCGTTGATTTTCCGGCACCATTTGCACCTAAAAAGGCGAAGAGGGAGCCTTGTTCAACCGTAAATGAAATACCTTTTACCGCCTGATGATCGCCATATTGTTTACATAGATTTTCAACTTGTATAGAAAAGGTCATATTGTTTTATTCCTTTCTTTTTTGAATTTCATAATTAATTTTTTCAATATCATTTTTTTGAAGGACATAAAGGATGCACCAAACGATTAAGTAAATAATAGCTTCACTTATAAGAACATACTTAATGCCGGAATGTTCAAACCAACGCCCGAAATAGCCTGCAATCATAACACACAGCGTAACTGCAATTAAATGTAGAATAAGCTGAGTAATAAAAGGTAAACGCTCTATTTCAAAGATGATGGACAGCAGACCTATTACCGCTCCAAGGATAGCGGCGATGATAATTTGCTCAAGTAATTCAGATCCTGACACCACAGCGTTATTAGATATGACACTTAATGTTACTAAGACGTAGGAAGAACTAAGTGATATGAGTAGTCCAATAATCATCATGCGAATAATTTTCATATTATGAGTCCCTCCCAATACCTAAGTGGTGTTTTAGTTCTTTTAAATATTTCCGGCTAACATGGACGGACACATCGTTTTCTAAAATCAGTTCAGTTGTGCCAATTTTGCCCATTTGAATAGAGGCAATTTTATTAATGTTGACGAGCGTTGATTTACTAACTCGGGCAAAGTCTTTCGCTAATTGTGCTTCCAGCTCATATAATTTACGCTTCGTTTCGAATTCCTGTTCTTCCGTCTGCAAAAAAACTTTTGCACCCTCTGCGTAAATGGAGTAAATATCTGAAATTTTTAGCATATGAATTTCCTGCTGAAAGTAGCCATCTAACATAGTCGTTTGTGAAGTTTGTAGTTGTTTCATCAGTCGTTCAATTTGCTCATTGTATTCCTTTGCATGTATATGAACCTCAGTTTCTTCTAATGCACTGTTGATCGTTAAGTGAATTTTCATTGGAGGCCTCCTTTACATATCTCCGCAACGGAGAATCACTGAATCAGGTAATAATAATGTAGCATAGAAAATTTTAGCTTGGAGAAAATCTTGGATAAGAGGTTAAATTTTATAAATAACAGGTTCAATTTTAATGATATACGACCTTGTAAAAAAAGTGATGAAGTAGAAAAATAGGCAGGTTAACGGCATAATAGAATGATACAGTCACGAGGGGTTGCTTCTATGTTTATTTTTGATAAGCACATGTTTATTACTTTATGTATTGGTTTAACAGGTGCGATTTTATTTAATGTATTACATATTCCGATGCCATGGTTACTTGGAGCTATTGCGGCGGTGCTAATTGTTCAGTTATCGACGAAAGTACAATTGAAATGGCATAGATATTTTCGTAATTTTGGTTTAATCGTTGCAGGATATTCCATTGGTTTTGCGTTTACACCAGAAGCGGTGCAAGATATTAAACAATTTTTAGGCAGTATGATTGTTTTAAATATATTATTTATTGTACTGTTTTTCGGCGTTAGTTATTTAGTAGCAAAACGTGCGGATTTGGATTTTGCAACCGCGTTGACATGCTGTGTACCTGGTGGCATGTCACAGGTTGTTGCCTTTGCAGAGGAGCAAGGGGATATGGATATGGTCGTCATTACGTTCTTCCAAATTTTACGGGTTCTTTTAATCGTCGGCTTTGTGCCATTGATGGTGTCAGCCTCTGGGGGAACTAGCGTAGTTGTCAACGGAGCGTATACATGGAGCTTAATAGCTTTACTTGCTGTGTGTGGAGTAGCGGGTTGGCTAGCGCAAAAGGCAAAAATTCCGACAGGCTATATGCTTGGTCCCGTGTTTTTATTGATGGGCATCAATATAGCAGGAATTGATGTGCCGAAATTGCCATTGTCACTACTTCATATTGCCCAACTAATGCTTGGCATTTACATTGGGCTTTTATTGAAAAAAGACGATTTACATTTATCGAAGAAGCATGTATTTTATGCTTTTGTATCGGCGGGTATCTTTATTGGCGCAGCTTATGGTTTAACATTTATTATGAAGAGTTTATACAGCCTTGATTTTCGCACAGGCTTTTTAAGTATCGTCCCAGGCGGGCTGGATCAAATGGGGATTATCGCCGCTTCCGTACATGCAAAGGTCACAATTGTCACCGCATTTCAGCTATTCAGGGTGCTGGTCGTATCCGTGTTCCTTGTACCGTTTGTTAAAATGTTTGTGAAAAAAGTGAAAACATAGAGGCTGATGTATCCCATTAGCCTCAATGGGACGATAGTTTCTTTTGGCACGTCCAAATATATTTATCTAGCAGGAGGTCTTTTGTTTGGATAAAGAAAAAGTGCTATCGTTAATATCAGACGAGCATGATTTGATAATGGCTAATCCATTTCCGGATGAGGGAACACGTAAAATAAAGGTTGATTTTGAAAGGGATTTTTTATTACTTGAAGATGAAAATCTTGATTGTGATATTTATCAAGGGCATCTTTTTAATGCAATAAAGATAGGCCTAATAGCTTGCCAAAAGTTGGAAAATGCACACGATCTTAACTTGATAAAGGAATTAAACCCAAAGACCAAGAAAAATGTCCATTTGGAACGGTGGTACTCTGCCCACTTTAATCCAGATAATCCGGTATTTATGAAACCAAGAATTTATTGTATCGTCTTTAATTTTAAAGGGTGAAGGGAGAAGAACATTGTTTAAATATGTGATACAACTAATTCTTGGTTTCTTAACTTTATTGATGTCAACAGCTATTTCTTGGTATGAGGGAAGTGGTATCATAGATAATCCGCTGGAATGGAAGTATTCAACCCCATTTTCTCAGATATTTAATATTGAGATAAACAATGGCCAGGATATTAGCCAGCTTGATTACTTTGTCTATGCGGCTAAATTCCAACCATTTTTCCCGACTATTATGACAGTAAGTGTTCTTTATATTTGTACTGTACTTATATTTTTCATTTTTCAACTAAATCGTCAGTTAGCCATTATTTTGTCAGGGATTATAAGTTGTGTATTTATTGTTATGAGCGCTATATTTTTTAATTCATCAACTGTTGGAGGAAACATATTCTTTTGGATTACAGCTGTCGGTGCATTAATTTTTATAAGTATGGGGATAAGTTTATGGTACAGAAAAAAATACATGTTTAAATTACAACCATAATAGTTGATTAGTAACATAAATGTGTGAGCTCTAGTACATAGGTAATTGTACAAGAGTTCGCATTTTTTATAAACATCCTGATTTGGGAATGAGTGATGAATATTGGAAAACATCTGACGCCCTAAGGAAAGCGCCAAGCCGGAACAGAAATCAACCCCCGTTAAGTACGGGGCTGAAAAAATGTGAAAGAATGTAATTTACTCTTTTCAAAATTACCTGAATTATGGTAATATAAATTTAATTATATTGAACGGAGGTGAAAAGGAATGAATAAAAACGCTACGAAAACATGTGTAAAAGTGGATACAGCTATGTATTTTGCACGTGTGATTACTTTCGATTTTGCGAACAACGGGATAGGTCTGTCCATTTTTAAGCAAAATCAAATATCAAACGTAGCGAATTAACCATTCTTTTTCACAAACTAATGAGGAAAAGACTGCTTGTTAATCGAGCAGTCTTTTTTGTGTCTATAGATGTTTTTCGCACGTTTCATTGGAGGAAAAAACGATGCAAATTAAGGCTGAACAAATACAAAAAATTATTGGTGGAAATGTTTTATTTGAAGGGCTTCAATTAGAAGTAAATACAGGGGAGCATGTGGCCGTTGTTGGTGTGAACGGCAGTGGGAAGACGACTTTATTACAGTTACTAGCAGCTTTGGATACGCCAGATAAAGGACGAATCATAAAAAGTAAGGAAGCGTCGATTGGTTATTTACATCAAATTCCACAGTATCCTATGCTCTCAGTGAAGGAAGTGTTGGAGGAAGCATTTGCGGAAATTTATGCATTAAAGGCGAAAATGACAAAGCTTGAGCAGGAAATGCAGCTAGCTGTAACAGATAAGGTACTCCAGCGATATGGTCATGCGCAGGAACAGTTTATGCTGCAGGGTGGCTACGAAATTGATGCGCAATTAGCGATGATTGCAAATGGTCTAGGTATAACACCATTGCTTGAGCAACCTTTTAGTAGCTTAAGTGGAGGGGAGAAAACAAAGGTAATGCTAGGGCAAATCCTTTTAAGTAATCCTTCTATTTTGTTATTAGATGAACCGACCAATCATTTAGATATGCAGGCAATAGAATGGCTAGAAAATTATGTCCGGAATTTTGCAGGAATTGTTATTGCAGTATCACATGATCGCCACTTTATGAATCAAATGGCTCAAAAAATAATTGAAATTGAAGATGGAGAGGCATTTACGTATATTGGCAATTACGATGCATTTGTTGAACAAAAGGAAGCTAAGCTTGAACAGCAATTTGCACAATATGAAGAACAGCAAAAGAAAATTAAAAAAATGCAGGAAACAATAAAGCGCTTAAAGCAATGGGCAAATGAAGCGAATCCGCCAAATGATGGCTTGCATCGTCGTGCTAAAAGTATGGAGAAAGCACTAGCTCGTATAGAGCGTGTGAAGAAGCCATCAACGAAAAAGAAAATGAATTTAGCGTTAACGATGGCTGAGCGTAGTGGTAAAGAGGTCGTACAAATGAAGGACATTAGCCATGCATTTGAGAAACCGTTATTTAAGGAAAGTAATTTAGCGGTTTACTTCGGTGAACGACTGGCGATTGTTGGGGGCAATGGCAGTGGAAAATCAACGTTATTAAAAATGATGTTAGGTGAAGTTGAACCAAATAAAGGTGCTTGTCATGTCGGCAGCAGCGTTAAAATTGGTTACCTTTCACAGCAATTTGAACATAAAAATCCTGCCATTTGCTTAATAGATGCCTTCCGTGAGAGCGTCTCTGTGTCAGAAGCTGAAGCACGTCATATTCTTGCTCAGTTTTTATTTTATGGCTATGACGTTTTTAAAAAAGTGAAGGATTTAAGTGGCGGTGAAAAGATGCGCTTACGTCTTGCTCAGTTAATGCATGAGGATATTAATTTATTGATGCTGGATGAGCCGACCAACCATTTAGACATTGAAGCGAGAGAGGTATTGGAGGATACACTGGAGTCCTTTGAAGGAACCATTATTGGCGTCTCACATGACCGTTATTTTTTACAAAAAATTTTCACGAAAATTGCATGGATTGAGCATGAAACGATTCAAGTATATGAAGGCGATTATGAATGGGCAAGACAAAAATGCTTAGAAATAGTAAAAGAACCAGTTATAAAAGAAGTACCTAAAAAATCCTATGCTGGTAAAAAAGAGATACCGATTGAAGAACAAATTGAAAAGCTCGAAATGAGATTAAAGGAGCCGACACTTGCTAAGGAGCAACGTCAAAAACTTGAACAGCAGCTAGAAGATTTATATGAAAAGTGGATTGAGGGAGGAACAAAAGATGCATAAAATTGAGCACATCATGCAGTTAGATATTAATTATGTTAAAAGTTTTAGTGAGATGGAAACATGTAATGAAGGAGTATTATTTTACAATAAGGAAATGCCAACATATTATGATGCTAATCATGCACACATTTGGAAGATTATTGCCGATCCAGATATGTTTTTAAAGAAAATCAAGGAATTCTATAAGTCAAAATCTCTCATTCCAAGATTGTATTTATACAATGTGGAGGGAAATCAGTCATGTATAGAAGCACTAGAGAATCATGGCTTTCAATATGAAAGTTTTACTGATGATGTACAGTGTTGGAATGGTGAATACTCGCAATTAGCTCATAATCCAGCCATACAAATTGAACGTGTAACAGATGCCAATATGGAGGAAGCATTAGCTGTAGAAATGAGCATTTCTACATTTGGAGAGCCTGCATTAATCAAAAAAGCTTTTGAAGAAACATATCATTCTCCGCATTTTACGTATTATTTATTAAGATTGGATGGCACAGCTTGCTGTACTGCCAATATTTTCATCTCAGGAAATCAAGGGAGAGTTGAGAGTGTAGCAACACTTGAAAGCTATCGAGGTCGAGGTTTGATTGGATATATTCTGCACCATATTCAGCAAGAGTCGATAAAGCAAGGGTTAGAATATCTTTGGATTTTACCTATCAATGAACAGGTTGCCAAGGTTTATGACAGAGCAAATTTCAAATCAGTAGGCACAATAAAATCTATTCATGCCTTTACTGAAGGAAAAAGCATGGAGCAAATACGACAAGAGTCTTAATTGGATGAAAGATAAAAAATATTGACTTACTCCTGTGGGACAGAAATTTCCACAGGAGTAGTGCTTTTAAGGTTCGGGATTTTTGAATTAATGTTTCGAAAGAAGAATTTTTAATCTTTAAAAGTTTTTTACTTGAAAAAATGGCGAATTCGATTTACTCTCTTTAGAGATACTTGTTTAATGGACTTGGAGGATATGGAATGCACGGAATTTATATACGCTATAATGTCTTAGAAGAAACCCCAGCAGCACAATGGCCCAAAAAAATGGATGCATTTGCGTATGTTCAACGAGGAAAGCCACAACAAGACAATGACAACTTGCTATCGATGGAAGAGCTAAAAAGCCATGCAATTCGCTATATTAAAAGCTTGAAAGACAATGCAGGTGATCATTTAGTAGAACAACGCAATGGTGAAATCGAGCACTTTGATCGACGCTATATGGAATCCTTAAAGCTAAAGGAAAGCATCGATTCACAACTTATTAATCTAGAAGAAATTCGTTTACTTTTACAGTTAATGAATGTATTGAATTTATCACATGGTTTCGGAGAAAATGCTGGAAAGCTACTTCGTCAAATTACCCCATATGCAAAAGAGGTAGAGCACCCAACATTCCAAACAACTCGTGTTGAACGACATTTTTATTCAGAACTAATTGAACAAATTGAAGCAGTATATGCACGAATTATGCGTCACCACAACCCATCAACGACTGAAATGCAGCAGTCAGAAAAGATATGGACAGCAGTTTGTGAGCAAGCAATCGAAAAGGTAGAATCGCGAATTGAACGCTTGTCTTCTATCAAGTTAAAGCATGAGAAAAATTTACTAGAATTTAGTCAATTAAAACAGCAAAATATCGAGGCAAAGGAACGCCTAGATATTGCTGTCAATGATCTTGATGCTATTTTAAATGTACTAGAATCTTAAAGGCTATGTTAAAGCCTATATAATGCGGTTTGAGTGGAGTTTAGCTATGAGCTAGCCCATTTTTCAATAGCTCAGTCAAATGTGTTGGCTGAATCAAAAGAACTACCAACACATTTGAAGGCAGTGAACAACAAGGAACCAGTAATCGCTTGGTCTCAAGTTCTACGTCAAGCATTTCAAGGTAGTCGCACTTCATAAAAAAGACATACTTCAATTGCCATTTAGGAAATTGAAGTATGTCTTTTTTTATGAACAAGGGAAAGGTTCCTGTTTTACCCTTGAGCCCCAAGACTCTAGATTATGAAGTCAGGCAGATTGTTCCCGTTTTAATACCAGTAGGACCGTTAAACCCTGGAATTGTATCGATTACTGTATTTGTTTCTATATCTATGACAGACACAGTATTGTCAAGTTGATTTGTGACATATGCAAGTGTTCCATCGGGCAAGATGGTTACTTGGTCAGGAGATAATCCTACAGGGATCGTAGCAATCACCAAATTGGTAAATGTATCTATTACAGATACGGTATTACTACCTTTATTTACAATGTAAACAAATATTCCATCAGGTGTAATTGCTGTACCAACTGGTCCTGTCCCAACAGGGATTGTAGTAAATACCGTATTTGTAGCTACTTCAATTACAGATACAGTATTACTACTTTCATTTGTAACATAAGCAAATTGTCCGCTCGGTGTGAAAACGATGGATCTTGGACGAAGTCCCACAGGAATATTAGCAACTACCATATTTGTAGCTGTATTTATAACTGATACTGAATTTGAGTTTTCGTTTGCAACGTAAGCAAATGCACTATCCGGAGTAAAAGCTATGCCCTGAGGTTGGAGCCCTACTGGAATAGTAGCGGTTACCGTATTTGTAGCTGTATTTATGACAGATACAGAGTTAGCTCCAAGTCCGTGATTTGATACATAAGCAAGTAATCCATTTGGTGAAATCGCTACACCAAGAGGCTGAAATCCTACCGGGATGGTAGCGACCACAGCATTTGTTGCCGTATTAAAAACCGTTACATTATCCGAGAAGAGAGCTGGAACATAACCAAATTCTCCATTTGGTGTAATCGCTACTTCTAGAGGAGCAGTTCCTACTGGAATGGTAGCGACTATAGTATTTGTTGCCGTATCAATTACTGATACCCTATTATCTGGAGTAGCCGCCTGACCAGCGTCTGTAACGTACACTAAAAAATGACAAGGTGGAGTTGGTGGTTCAGGTATAAATGGTGGTGTAAATGGTGGCTTACAAGGACAAGGACAACAAAAACCACAACAATTACAACGACAACTTGGATTTGATTTAAACTTGAACTTTATAAATTTATTTTCTTTTCCCACAATGCACACCCTTTCTATCATATATGGATACATTGATACTATATGCCAATGGAATTATGTTGCTTGTGCGTTTTACTCGAACCAAATAATTTTGAACAGTGTTGAATGGTTGTTTATATTAGTTTTCAGTCATTGTTTGATTCCCAAATTATAATGTCTGCTGGTGATTCTTCGAAGGGTTCTTTATTTAAAATGAATTTAATCTACATTGAATGTACTAGAATCATAAGAAAACCATGTCTGGCGATAAGAGCTTCTAAATAAAATTCTATCGGTGACATGCTTTTTGTTTTTACCTAAAGTTAGGTACGACATTTGATTAAAGCGTATGCAATATATAAATTGATTGGGGAGGAGGCTAGGCGACTCTGGCGGATGAGATTCTGGATCGTAAGCATAGGGCTCAATCGGAAGGGGAATTACCTCCGCATTATGGCTTGTTTAACGTATTTGTTTATGTGATTATATGGTAAAATCAAATGTGCATAAAGGAGGGATTTTATTGTTTAAAAATGTTTCAAAACTCCAATTAGTACTATCTTTTTTTATGGTTCTTATCGGTTTTTTACAAGCATATAACCATTGGGGAGAAAGAACTACTTTAGCATTATTCTTTTTAACCTCCAGTATTTTACTTTTACTTCTTTCAATTATTGGTCTGTTTGTTTATAGGAAAAGGCAAATATCTAATGCCTAAAGAGCTTTTAAGGGGCTCTTTACAACGCTCGCTGTATTTTTCTAGCCAAACCCCAATTTAAAGCCTCCTGCAATATTTCCTTAGTTGCCAGAATACCTTTTATTATGACATGGCTATTATTACTTTAAGAATTTCACTATTTAAAAACATATCATTCGAAAATTAAGAAAATGTGAAAGATTACGAAACCTTTTATAGGCTGCATCCGTATAGTAGGTAATACAATGAAAAGGGGTGAACAACTTGACGCTATTTGGCTATTCACTCGAGCAAATCTTTTTAGTGGGATTAATATTCGGGGGCCTTGCAACTCTTTTATTTACGTTTTTTAGTGATGCTGTCGAGGGCATTGGAGAGGGGCTACCGATTTTTAATCCAAGTGTCATTCTATCTTTCATTACGTTGATGTCAGCAACAGGATTTATTTTAGAAAAACTAGCCTTCTTCCCTAGCGTTTGGAATATTGTTGCTGCTTGTATTATCGGAGCTATTTTAAGTGCACTATTTTATTTATTTGTTCTTGTTCCGCTACGGTCGGCCGATGTTTCGTTAGCTTATACGGAAGAATCACTTGGTGGCCAGCTAGGAAAGGTTATTGTTCCAATCCCGACTGACGGTTTTGGAGAGGTAGTTATTGAAACGACTAGCGGTATGATATCGAAGCGAGCAACAGGTTATGACAATGAGGCTATCGATTACGATACGACAGTACTTGTTGTAGAAGTGAAGGAAGGAACACTGTTTGTGAGATCTTATGATAAAAAATTTTTATAAAGGAGTGATATTTATATGTCAACGGAAATTTTAATTGTTATAGGGATTGTAGCATTTGTTTTAATCGCATTAGTTGGACTTTATGTGACTAAGTATCGTACAGCGGGTCCTGATGAAGCACTGATTGTGACAGGTAGCTATCTTGGCTCAAAAAATGTACATAAAGATGAGTCAGGAAATCGTATAAAAATTATCCGTGGTGGCGGTACATTTGTATTCCCGATTTTCCAGCAGGCACATCCATTAAGCTTATTGTCAAGTAAGCTTGATGTGACAACACCTGAAGTGTATACAGAACAAGGTGTACCCGTTATGGCCGATGGAACAGCTATCATTAAAATTGGCGGTTCCATTTCAGAAATTGCAACGGCAGCGGAGCAATTTTTAGGAAAGCAAAAGGAAGAGCGTGAAAATGAGGCGCGTGAAGTATTAGAAGGTCATTTACGTTCAATCTTAGGTTCAATGACGGTAGAGGAAATTTATAAAAACCGTGATAAATTCTCTCAGGAAGTACAACGTGTTGCATCTCAGGACTTGGCGAAGATGGGTCTGACAATCGTATCCTTTACGATTAAAGATGTACGCGATAAAAATGGCTACTTAGAATCGCTTGGTAAGCCACGTATTGCACAGGTTAAACGTGATGCGGACATTGCTACTGCAGATGCTGATAAGGAAACACGTATTAAGCGTGCTGAAGCATCGAAAGAAGCTCAAAAGGCAGAACTTGAACGTGCGACAGAAATTGCAGAAGCCGAAAAAGAAAATCAATTAAAGGTAGCAGAATTCCGTCGAGAGCAAGATATTGCAAAAGCTCGTGCAGACCAAGCGTATGAGCTAGAAACGGCACGTGCAAAGCAGGAAGTAACTGAACAGGAAATGCAAATTCGCATTATTGAACGTCAAAAACAAATTGAATTAGAAGAAAAAGAGATTTTACGTCGTGAGAAGCAATACGATTCAGAAGTTAAGAAAAAGGCTGATGCTGATCGTTACGCTGTCGAGCAAAATGCAGCGGCAGACAAAATGCGTGAACTAGCGCAAGCAGATGCGGAGAAATACCGTATCGAATCATTAGCAAAAGCCGAAGCAGAGAAAATTCGTTTGGACGGTCTTGCGAAAGCGGATGCTGAGCGTGCAAAAGGGGAAACAGATGCGGATATCATTCGTCTTCGCGGTCTAGCAGAAGCCGAGGCAAAACGTAAAATTGCAGAAGCCTTCGAATACTACGGCCAGGCAGCTGTCCTTGATATGATTGTACGTATGATGCCAGAATATGCGAAAGAGCTTGCGAGTCCACTTGGCAATATTGATAAGATTACTGTTGTTGATACTGGTGGTGGGGAAGGCGGAGGCGGTGCCAATAAAGTAACTGCCTACGCAACGAATTTAATGTCAACATTACAGGAATCATTGAAGGAAACTTCAGGAATTGACATGAAGGAATTAATTGAAAGCTATGCAGGTAAGCATACATTGCGTCCTGAGCTAGAGCAAATAGCAGTAGGCTTAGGAAAGCAAGCACCAGCTACAGCTAATGAAACACAAGACGAAATAAAAGAAACAGTTGAACAATAACAGAAATAGCCGCCTGATATGATATCAGGTGGCTATTTTTGCCTCTATTTTTCCTTCCACTCACTAGCGAGTATGCCATAAGCAACGTGGTCAACATAATGATCATAAAGCCATTCTGCTGCACGAATCGTTCCTTCTTTTGTAAAGCCTAGTCGCTCAGGGATGGCACGGCTTTTTTCGTTGCCCGTAGCAGCACGAATTTCGACCTTATTGAGCTGTAAATCCTTAAAAGCATATTGTAATAATGCCTGTACAGTCTTTGTCATAATACCATGCCCTTGAGCCCCTTCGCTGAGCCAATAGCCAATAGCAGCGATTTTATTGCTATGATTGATCGTATTAAAGCCAGCAATACCAACGATTTCATTTCGAAAAATGATAACAAGAGAGAGGCTGCTTTTAGCTTCGTGTCCTTTTATACAGCCTTCTATATATGCCGTTGTATCGGCTACTTCTTTTGTAAAATCCAGCCACGGCAACCATTCACGTAAATATGCACGTGATGCATCTGTTAAGGCAAAAACAGCATTTGCATCTTCTAATTCGACAGTACGTAAAGATAAATCCGGGTTAATTGTAATTTGCAATATTCTTCACCTCTTTATTATTTTAAGGCGTTATGCATAAAGCCCTTCATTTCGTGACTAAGAACTGTTAACTCCTCGATAATTTCACTGAAATCTTGAACAAGCTGAGCCTGTTCGTTCGTTGCGTCATTGATTTGCCCCATATTCTGCTTAAGGTTTTCAAGGTTCCTATTTATATTTCGTAAGGAGGCTTCAATGTTTTCCGTGGCGCTTGATGTTTCGAAAGAGAGCTTTCTAACTTCCTGCGCTACGATATTAAAGCCAGCACCATGCTGACCTGCACGAGCCGCCTCAATAGATGCATTTAAGCCGAGTAAATTTGTTTGGCGAGAAATGCTTTTTATTAAATCTGTTACTTCATTTGTTTTCTCTGAATCTTCAAGGGCGTGCTGTGCTTGTTTGTTAATTTCCTCACTTGTTGCTGCTAATTCCTCTGAATGTGAGGCAATTGTATGTACTTTGTCCTGTAAGCTGTTTACAATGCTATCCATTGTCCCCATATAATCCTCGAGTTTAAGCTCATTGTCGATTGGAAGTCCAAATGCTAGAGCACCTACGACTTTACCATTTTCACGGATTGGAAATGAAAAAGCATTGATGGCCACTCCGTATACATCTTTTGGTATAACGACATCAGCGTTTTTTCCATTAAAGGCAATGAAAACATTTTGGTCATTAGCATTTACCTTTTGTCCATCTTGATAGCCTGAATCTACACGTTTGCCAGCTAAATATTTTACAACTATTTCACTTTCCTTCTCGACGACAGCCACAATTGCCTCTTCCTTTAATGCAAGGTGGATATAAGGTACTGAAAGGGCTAAAGCTTCAATAATGTTCATGAAAATTCCTCCAAGTCTGTGCAACGAAAATAGTTTAGTCATCGGAGCTTTTTGCCAATGATTGCTAGATGATTACTTTTACTGTAACACAATATTTGCCAACTCAAAATAGATAAAAACTACATTTATATGAAGAAAATGTGATTTTAGTCACGGTAATATTGTCAAATGAAATAATGCACTCAACACTAAAAATAGTGGGCTCATCATCAAATGTTGTGGATGACATTTGTTAAAACGTATGCCAAATAGATAGGTTGATTGGAGTGGAGACTGGGCGACTCCTTGGGGATTAGCAATAGAGGAACGAAGGCTAAAACCATCACGTCCTGTGATAACGCCTTCGTGACCAACCTCGTGTTGGCCCGAGACCCTGGAGCGCAAGCGAAGCGGCTCATCGGACGCCCCCAGGAAGCTCTGCTCTGCGCGAAAGCGAAGCGGCAGCAACAATTGGTTTCTGTAGCGAAAGCAAAGCGGCAGCTACAAAGCGCCCAGTCGGAACGGAAATCAACAACACGTTATGGCAATGATTCAAATGGTGGCAAATTTGTCTATTTTTTGACAAGTTATCGTGTGTTTTGAAGATCATTGTATTAGAATAATAGTAGAATTGGAAGAACGTAAGGAGAGAGAGAAATGGGTTACATTCAAAAGGGGACAAAGGCGTTTCATAAAGCAAACTGGGCTTTATTTTTAGCAGGCTTTATCACCTTCGCCAATTTATATGTATCACAGCCATTATTACCAACGTTTGCGAAGGAGTTTCATGTATCACCAGCTGTTGCGAGTTTAACGCTTTCTGTGACAACCTTTGCATTATCCATAAGTATGATTATTGTTGGCTCCTTATCAGAGGCATGGGGCAGGAAATCTTTGATGACGATTTCTATTTTGGGGGCATCAATTATTACACTTGCACTAGCCTTTTCCCCTAATTTTGAAACGATACTAGTGTTACGTGTAATACAGGGAGTTGTTTTTGCAGGATTGCCGGCAATTGCGATGGCTTATTTAGGGGAGGAAATGGATCCTTCTAGTTTAGGGATTGCGATGGGTTTATACATAAGTGGTAATTCGGTAGGTGGGCTTAGTGGACGAGTGATTATTGGTACAATAACGGATCTTTATAATTGGCAGGTAGGGATGATTGTACTGGGTATCATTAGTCTTATGATTAGCGTGTTATTTATCTGGATGCTACCAAACTCCAAGCATTTTTCAGCACGTCCATTACAGATAAAATCATTGGTGACATCTCTTTTACAACATTTAAAGGACCCATCTATGCTTTGCCTTTTTGGTATTAGCTTTGTATTAATGGGAAGCTTTGTGACTCTTTATAACTACATTGGCTTTAAATTGATGGCGCCGCCTTATAATTTAAGTGCCACGATTGTTGGTTGGATTTTTGTGATTTACTTAGTAGGTACATTTAGCTCTGCTTGGTTCGGTAGTCTAGCCGATCAATATGGCCGTCAAAAGATGCTGTTATTGTCCATTACAATCATGTTTATAGGAGCGATTTTAACATTAAATGGGCTACTTAGTTTGAAAATTATAGGGATTACAATCTTTACATTTGGCTTTTTTGCAGCACACTCGATTGCCAGTGGCTGGGTAAGTAAACGGGCCACTCATGATAAAGCACAAGCCTCTTCTCTCTATTTATTTTTCTATTATTTTGGTTCAAGTGTTGGAGGAACAGTAGGAGGGGTATTCTGGATGCATTACGGCTGGGGAGGCGTTATTGTTATGATTGCTGTATTTTTGGTCGTTGCATGCTTACTATCCTTTTTGTTAAAGGGGATTATTGCTAAACAACAACGCATTGCAGCAAGGCACTAGAAATAGTATTTTTTTGCTTAGCTTATTTACTTTCTCGGCCGCATCCATAAGTATAGCCTTCTTCATTAATTATTATAAAAATGATTTGTCGTAAACTATCTGATAGTATAATGAGTAGACTGGTGATCAAGAGGAGTTGAAAGAATATGTTCGCGCGTTATAAAGGATTTTTTACTGTCTTTGCTTTTTTGGCGGTAGCATTTGTTTTGACGGGTTGTGGAGCTGCTAAAGACAGTGGGCAATCGGAAGGAAATACGGCAAAGAAAACGGAAGAAAATGTGGATTATTCATCAAAGGTGAAGGAAAATCCAATTGTGACGATTACGATGAACAATGATGAAAAAATCGTAATCGAATTAGAACCTTCTACCGCGCCGAATACGGTAGCTAATTTTATTTCCTTAGTTAAAAAAGGTTTTTACGATGGTCTTATTTTCCATCGAGTTGTCCCTGATTTTATGATTCAAGGTGGAGATCCTTCAGGTAATGGTACGGGTGGGCCAGACTATTCGATAGAAGGTGAGTTTTCATTAAATGGTTTTAAAAATGATTTAAAGCATGAACGCGGTGTCATTTCAATGGCTCGTTCGCAGGATCTGAATTCTGCGGGATCTCAATTTTTTATTATGGTAAATGAAGCATCACATCTTGATGGCGAATATGCTGCCTTTGGAAAAGTAATTGAGGGGATGGAAACAGTAGATGCTATAGCTACTTCTGAACGTGAGGGTGAAAAACCTTTAAAAGATCAGCAGATGAAAAAGGTAGAAGTAGATACAAAGGGCTTTGATTATCCAGCCCCAAAGGTACTAAAATAACAGTTGTGAAATTCTGAAGTACAATACGAAACAAAGAAGCATGAGAGATTAATGATGATCTCCCATGCTTCTTTGTGTTTAACCCATAATATTGTAGCCAGCGTCGATGTAAATCGTTTCGCCTGTCACACCGCGTGATAAGTGAGAAAGCATCACGATTGTCATATCTGCCACTTCGTCTTGTTGAACATTACGTTTTAATGGGGCTGTTTCTTCGATTTTGTGTAAAATTGTATTGAATGAAGGAACGCCTTTTGCAGCAAGTGTGCGAATCGCGCCAGCAGAAATCGCATTAACGCGAATATTATCTTTACCTACATCTGCAGCAAGGTAGCGCATAGATGCCTCTAATGCCGCTTTCGCTACACCCATGACATTGTAGCCATCAAGGACGCGCTCTGCTCCTAAGTAACTCATTGTTACGATAGAGCCACCCTCAGTCATATAAGGATGTGCGGCTTTTGCTGCTGAAATAAGGGAATAGGCGCTAGTATCTTGTGCAAATGCATAACCATCACGAGTTGTATCTAAGAAGCGATTGTGTAAATCTTCTGCATTGGCAAAGGCTACTGAATGCACGATGCCATGGATAACGCCTACTTTTGTACCGATTTCATCGAAAGCTGCTTTTGTGCTCTCGTCGCTGTTGACATCACATTGTACGATCAGTGAGTCAGATTGTTCGATTTTCTCTAATTGCATTTGTAATTTTTTTAATGAACGTTCTTGGCGATAGGTGAAAATAACATTTGCACCTACGTCAAATAAACGTTTTGCGATACCCCAAGCAATACTTCGATCGTTTGCCACACCCATAACTACAATATTTTTATCTTTTAATTGTAATAAATTATCCATCATCTATAAGAACCCCTTTACGAAATAATATCTGTTATTAGTACCAACTACTAAAATCTTATCATACATAAAAAATGGTTGCAATAACAAGATGAAAAGACTGACAAACTTTACATTAGAAAATAAAAAAATTCATCTCTGCTATGTTAGAGACGAATCTAGTAGTTGTTATTTTTGCTACAAGATTTTTAAATTAATAAAAATGGTATAAGAATCTGTTACTAAGTTATTCGTATGAGAAAATTGGCTCATCACCAAAGTTGTGAATGACATTTGTTAAAACATATGCCAAGTATTAGTTGATTGGAGTGGAGACTGGGCGACTCCTTGGGGATTAGCGATAGAGGAACGAAGGCTAAAACCATCACGTCCTGTGATAACGCCTTCGTGACCGACCTCGGTGCTGCTGACGCTGCGTTAGCACTACGCTTTCGCGCAAAAAACATCTGTTGGCCCGGGACCCTGCAGCGTAGCGGATGTTTTCTGTGCGAAAGCGAAGCGACAGCAACAAAAGCGGCTCAGCGGACGCCCCCAGGAAGCTCTGCTCTGCGCGACAGCAACAAAGCGCCCAGTCGGAACGGAAATCAACCACACGTTATAGTGATGAGCCAAAGAATTAACATGTAATTTAATTTTGGTGTTTGTAACGTGAGGAGATAAAAATAAAGGCACCCAGTTAAGGATGCCTTTAAAGATACGTATGAAAGACTATTCGAATTTTAATGAGTCGCCATCAAAAGTTTCATCTGCTACTTTAATTGAGTCAGTTGGGCATCCTTCGAAAGCATCTTGCATGTCTTCTAGTAGATCTTCTGGAACTTCAGCAGTTCCCATGTTATCATCTAAAATAACGAAGGCAATCCCTTCATCATCATAATCATAAATATCTGGTGCTGCGGCTCCGCAAGCGCCACAAGCGATGCATGTATCTTTATCAACAATTGTGAATTTAGCCATTTTTTTTTCTCTCCTTTTACATGTTCCTACAAAGCTTCATACTCATTTTAAAGATGTTTATCTTACATTTCAACATAAATACTATTAAATTGGAGGAATTTGCGTCTATGTTTCATCAAATTTTATTGCAAATCTTTCAAAAACTAAATAACGAACGAACAATTTCTGCTGCTTATCATGTATTAAGAGGAAAGCGCTCAGGTCAGACTATTCAAGACATTGGCCTATTTCAGTTACATAATTATTTTGGGCTATTACCTAAGTTACCTAGGAAGACATTTGATGAAGCCGTAAATTCGTTTTTACAGTATAGTTGGTTAACTATGCAAGAATCTGGTCACTATTCCATGAAAAAGCTAGGTTTACAGCGAGCAGAGCAGACATCTGATTATTTATTTGACGGGTGGCACTATAGGGGAAATGAGCATATATTTTTTGCGAGGTTCTCGTTAATTGTACAAAGTTTATCCTATCAAAGCGCTGGAGTTCGTTCTTTTTCTCCAATAAGTAGGGATACGAATATTCAGTCTTGGGTTCGTACATTTTTAGTCGAGTCTAACTTTCAAGATGGGCATTTACAGCAGCAATTATTGGAGGAATGTGAACGCGCGCTTTCCGTGTTACCCTTATCAGATGCCAACAAACAGCTTGTCCTCTATCGGTTGAGTGGTCATAGTTTACCAGGATGGACGTGGCAGCAGCTTGCGAGTGAACGTCAGGAAACAGTTTTAGATTGTCAGTTAGCGTTTATAGAATTGCTACATACATTATTAAATGAAGTTCATCAGACAGATGATTATCCGTTACTTGGTAAAGTGGCAGAAGGATTAAGAGTCAAAGCATTACTAACCGATTCAGCGCAGCAAACAGCACATTTTTATGAGCAGGGCTATTCAATTGAACAGATTGTGCAAATAAGGAGACTAAAACAAAGTACAATCGAGGATCATTTGGTGGAACTAGCCATGAACGAACCGAACTTTTCGATTGGTCCATTCGTCTCATATGAAGAAGCGGAAAAAGTTTGGCTGGCATCGAAACACTATCAAACAAAAAAATTGAAAACATTGCATGAAGTAGTTGAAGGTATGAGTTATTTCCAGTTAAGGCTTGTCCTCGCGAAAGGAGAAGTATAGATGGAGCTTGAACAAACATTGACAAAGTATTTTGGCTATACAGCATTTCGTCCAGGCCAGAAAGAGGTCATTGAAGCCATTTTAGAAGAAAAAGATGTTATCGCTTTATTACCAACTGGAATGGGAAAGTCACTTTGTTACCAACTATCAGGATATATCCTGCAGAAGCCAGTATTAATTGTTTCTCCTTTGCTTTCTCTAATGCAGGATCAGGTAGAGGAGCTAAAACGCTTTGGTGAAAAGAGGGTAGTTGCCTTAAATTCATTTTTAACCGTAAGTGAAAAACGGTATGTATTACATTTTTTAGAGCAGTATCGTTTTATCTTTACGTCACCAGAGATGCTTTTACAGCAGCAAGTTCAAGACAAGCTTTCACAAATGCAGTTAGGTCTTATCGTCGTGGACGAGGCACATTGTATTTCTCAGTGGGGCTTTGATTTTCGGCCAGATTATTTACGAATTGGACAATGGTTTTCACAAGTAAATCGTCCACCGATTTTAGCATTATCGGCGACTGCGACGAATAAAGTAGTCAATGACATACGAGATACATTGTCGCTGGATACACCATTTGAGTTTTTGTACAATGTGGATCGGCCAAATATTCATCTTGGGCGTGTCGTATTTGAGGATAGGGCAGATAAAACACACTGGATTATGCAACATGTTAAAGAAACGGCAGGACCGGGTATATTATATATGTCCTCGCGGAAGCGTGCTGAACAATATAGCGAAGCGCTTATACAGGCTGGTATACGAGCGGCAGCTTATCATGCAGGCTATGGTGCTGATGACCGTCAGTTTATTCAGCAACAGTTTATTGACGGGGAACTCGACTGGATTGTGGCTACGAATGCTTTTGGAATGGGTATTAATAAGTCAAATATTCGTCAGGTTATCCATGAAACGCTGCCTGCTAATGTAGAAAATTACATGCAGGAGATTGGTCGTGGAGGTCGTGATGGTCAACCAGCGCTCGCAATTTTACTTTATAGTGAGGGTGATGAGGAACTTGCGAAATTTGTTGTAACAGGCGATTTGCCAACAGCTGGTCATGTTGATCGTTATCAGGAACTATTAAATCAACAAGTACAGCCTTCACAAATGTTGAAAAATGGAGAGCTGAGTGAGACCGCTTTTCGAGTGCTTGATTACTGGCTACAACAAGAAACGATGGAACAAGTTAAAGTGCGTTTAAATCATTTAGCACTGGAAAAGTATCGTGCTGTCGATAAAATGCATAAAATGACTCAGACAAAAGACTGTATTCGCACACAGCTAGTCGGGTATTTTGGGCAAAAATTGCTGAAAAAACCAGAAAACTGTTGTGAAAATTGTGGAATCCATTATGATGAAATCAATAAGGTACGCTTAAAAGAAGAGAAGAAAATAGAAATGATTCCATGGGAAAGTCGGCTAAAGCAACTCTTAATGGGTTGTTAAAGGTTCATCACCAAAAGTTGTGGATGACATTTGTTAAAACGTATGCCATATAATAAGTTGATTTCCGTACCGACTGGACGCCACCAGGAAAGTGCCCGGTCGGAACGGAAATCAACCCCACGTTATGGTGATATGTCCTTTTTAGACTATAACTGACGGTCATTTACTTTTTTCGCAATATTCGTCATAATAGAATGATAGAAAGCGTAGTAAGGTTGGAGGAACGGCGAATGAGTAAAGAAGATTATCGCGATAAAATCGAAGAACATCGTCAATCTTTTGAAGAAGAACAAAAAGAACAGCAAGCTTTATCTAGGGTTTCAAGAATGAAGAAAAATGGAAATGACAATAAAAAGCCAAGTAATACAAAACGAAAACCGCCATTAATGACGATTCTTTTTGTAATTTTTATCTTAATTCCATTATCGATATTAGTCTATTTTTTAAAATTCTATGAACCTGGAACAACAATTGAAGAGGCTGAAAAAAAATCTTCGGATGAAGTTGTAGAATTTGACGATTCAGGGGATGAAGGTAAGTTAGCTGTGTCAACTGACAAAAACAAAGCAAAAGAAGACGATAAAGCAAACAAAGATAAAACAGACAAAGATAAAACAGACAAAGCAAAAGAGCCTTCTAAGAAAGACGCTGAGAAATTAGCAGCTGAGCAGAAGGCAGCTGAGGAAGCGAAAAAGGCCGAAGCAGCCAAGAAGGCAGAAGAAGCTAGAAAAGCCGAGGAAGCTAAAAAAGCTGAGCAAGCTAGAATAGCACAAGCAGAAGAGGCTAGAAAAGCGGAACAAGCACGAAAGGCCGAGGAAGCGCGTAAAGCTGAGGCAGCACGCAAAGCAGAAGAAGCAAAACAAGCCGCAAGTGCAAGTACTCATACAGTAAAAGCAAATGAAAATCTATATCGTATTGCATTGAATCACTACGGTGATGGCAGTGAAGCAACACTAGCGAAAATTCGTGCAGCAAACGGTATGTCTTCAAATAATGTAATGATCGGGCAAGTGATTAAGCTACCATAAGAAAAGCGGGTGTCATTCTTTGGCAATGATGTTTTTCTAGTATAAAATAATGGACAAACGTTAACACCAAATATGGTTGAGGCGTACGTCTGATTTAGTGAAAAGGCGATTCTTCATTATAACGAATCGTCTTTTTGCTTTCGTAAGGAGATGTGAAGGAATGATTTATTTTGGACTATTTGTTTTAGTAGTCATCGCGTTCCTGCTTTATATGTTGAAGGTGGCACATGAAAATAATGTTTTACATCATCAATTGTTATTAAAGGGTGAACAGGAAAAAATCCGACTATTTTTTATTTCGGATACACATTTACGCAAAATTAATCGCCAGATGATTGAACAGTTAGATGGTCAATTTGATGCTGTTATTATTGGTGGAGATTTTGCAGATGGACGCACACCTATTCAACGTATTCATGACAACCTAAAGTTATTAACTCCTTTAGGACCAACTTATTTTGTATGGGGGAATAATGACAGAGAAGTAGGTGAAGGACGATTACGAAGTATTTTGCAGGAACATGGTGTTCAGATCATCGCTAATGATGCTGTATTACTACCTAAAAAAAACCGCTTTTGGCTAAATGCAATTGAAGATACATCTACAATGAAATATAGCTTTGATGAAGCATTTGCAAAGGTAGGAGAGAAAGACTTAGTTGTTTTCATCTCACATAACCCTGGCGTTTTTGCAAGAGTCCGTGCAAAATTTAGAGCAGATTTAATGATTGGTGGGCATTTACATGGTGGTCAAATTAGAATTGGTCCATACGGTGTGCATCCTAATGGCTCTTATCGGGAGCGTGAGGGTGTGATGACGTTAGTAAGTAACGGCTATGGTACGACATTATTACCTTTTCGGCTTGGTGCGAGACCACAGTGTCATATTATTGACATTGAAATTTCGGGTAAATAAACAACCAAAACTCGATAGAAGGCGTATAATGGAAACGATAAGGATTAATTCGGTAAAAGCCCGATTAAGTAAAGTATTAGCAAATTGCTGATACAAAGTTGATAGGAGTGTCAAGAAATGCAGCAAGTAGATGCAATTATTGTTGGAGGAGGCCCATGTGGTTTAGCAGCAGCAATAGCCTTGCAAAATATTGGATTAAAGCCAATTGTCATTGAAAAAGGCAATATCGTAAATGCGGTATACAATTACCCTACGCATCAAACTTTTTTTAGTACGAGTGAACGACTAGCTATTGGTGATGTTCCCTTTATTATTGAAGGTCGTAAACCAAAGCGAAATCAAGCACTAGTTTATTATCGAGAAGTTGTACGTTTGAAAGCTATTCAAGTAAATCGCTTCGAGAAAGTAAATAGCGTTGTAAAAAATGGAGCGGTGTTTACAGTAACGACAGATAAAGAGGTCTATACAACACCTTATGTTGTGATCGCAACAGGCTACTATGACCATCCGAATTATTTAAACATCCCAGGTGAAAAATTGCCAAAAGTCTTCCATTACTTTAAAGAGGGACATGAATTTTTCGATACTGATGTTCTCGTAATAGGTGGGAAAAATTCGGCAATAGATGCAGCGCTTGAGTTGAATAAGGCAGGAGCTCGCGTCACTGTTGCCTATCGTGGTAGTGAGTATTCACCTAGCATCAAGCCATGGGTTTTACCAGAATTTGAAGGTGTAGTACGAAATGAAGAAGTCCAAATGCATTTCAATACAAATATACTGGAAATCCGAGAGCATGAAGTCGTAGTAGAAATTGATGGTAGCAAGAAAACTTTTAAAAATGATTTTGTTTTTGCTATGACAGGCTATCATCCAGATCATTCATTTATTCGAGCAATGGGTGTCTCTATTGATTATGAAACGGGTCGTCCTTTCTTTAATCCAGAAACTTTGGAAACAAATGTAGAAGGATTATTTATTGCGGGAGTTATTGCAGCTGGAAATAATGCTAATGAAATTTTTATTGAAAATGGCCGTTTCCATGGCGATTGTATTGCAAAGACAATTGACAAAAGAGCAAAATAGCAAGAGGAGCTGTATGAGCATGTAAGCTTATACAGCTTTTTTTAAAACGTCGGATAGAAGGGCAAGAGCGACGGAAAGAGATTGAGGCGACGGATAGAAGGGTCAGAGCGACGGATGAAAGAGCCGAAGCGACGGATAGAAGGGCAAGAGCGACGGAAAGAGATTGAGGCGACGGATAGAAGGGTCAGAGCGACGGATGAAAGAGCCGAAGCGACGGATAGAAGGGCA